>NZ_JBEPDC010000022.1:0-176293 GCF_040300065.1 Nonomuraea sp. NPDC000554
CCGCCATGCGCCATGCGAAGCTCGCAGGAGCTGACTTCCTCAGCTATCCCCGGCCAGGCGATTCCATCGTTGATGGATAGCTAGGGCTGCCAGCTGCGACCTGGAGAGGCGCGCCGCATAGCGTTAGCAGGCCGGCGAGAGCCGGACTCATCCCCGATCGTCCAGACCGAAACTGCCCTTGGACGCTGGCCCTGGTCACTAGCTGTGGCCTGGAACGACTCTCTACTTTGCCCCTGGTGACACGGACCCGAGCGGAGGGCCTCAAGGCGCCGCGCCGGTCCCCCCGCCGCGGCCGGGGCGGGGGGCCGGATGAGGCCGCGGCCCTGTCACGGCGCCCATGGGTGCCGTAGCGTTGGCGTACTGCGCAGGCCGGCCATCGCGACATCGGGAGGGACGATGAGCGACCCCATCTGCTCCATGTGCCAACGGCCGTACGACCCCGAGTTCATGACAGGGCTGCCCTGTCGCGTCTTCAGCCGTGAGGACGTCGTGACTCCGGGCTGCCCGGCACAGCAGCGCATGATGGCGAAACTGAATGAACAGGCCCGCAGAACCCCGCCGGCGGGGGGATGTCTCATGCTCATCCTGGCGCTGCCCCTGCTGTTGATCCCTCTGTTCCTGTGACCGGGGCCGGGCGGCCGGTCAGTCCCCTGGATCGAAGGGGTCGTCCTCGGCTCCGCCTCCGTCGCCGGGCCCCTTCTTCCTCGACTCGCCGACCGCGGCGGCGATCCCGATCCCGAGGGGAGGGCCGGGTTGCCGGGCTTCGGTACGGCTGTGGCTCACTCCCGTGCCCGAGGCGGCTCCCTCTCGCGAGGGAGCTCCAGGACCGCTCTCACCGGCGATCCCCTCGGGGCCCGCGATCTCCAGGATTGGTTCCAGCAGACAGAACCGACCTGGAGGATGACCATGAGGATTCGCCGCACCGCGCTCGCCGGACTCGCCCTCGCCGCGATCACCGCAGGGACGGCCGCCCCGGCGATGGCCCAGACGGCCCGGACGGCCCCGGCCGCCCACGCCACCCCGTCCGCCGCCACCGCGCGGCAGGCCCTGCCGCCGGTGAACCCGGACGCGCTGCGCCGGGCGATCGCCGGGCTTCCCGACGCCGAGGGGACTGCCGCCCAGGTCCGGGTGGGCGGCTCCGGGGGGAGCTGGCAGGGCGTGTCCGGGGTGCGGGACCTGCACTCCAGACGGCCGGTGCCCGCCAACGCCCGCTTCCGGGCGGGAAGCGTGACGAAGGTCTTCACCGCGGCCGTGGTGCTCCAGCTCGTCGCCGAAGGCAGGCTGGACCTCGACCAGACCGTCCAGCACTACCTGCCCGGCCTGCTCCCCGAGAATTACCGGCCGGTCACGGTCGGCCAGCTGCTCAACCACACCAGCGGCCTGCCCCCGGCGGACCAGACCAAGGGACTGCCGGCCGAGGAGACGGCCGACGGGTTCACCTGGATCTACAAGCGCCGCTTCGAGCACTGGACACCGGAGCGGATCGTGGCGCTGGCCGTACAGGACAAGATGGAGTTCGAGCCGGGCACCGCGCAGCACTATCTCAACATCAACTACACCGTCGCGGGGATGCTGATCGAGAAGATCACCGGGTCGAGCTACGAGCGGCAGGTGCGCGAGCGGATCCTGCGCCCCCTGGGACTGCGCGACACCTCTCTGCCCACCGACGACCCGTTCCTCCACGGCCCGCACACGAACGGCTACCAGGTGCTGGACGGCAAGACGATCGACGTGACCGTCTGGGGGCACTCGATCGAGTGGGCGGCTGGCAACCTCGTGTCCACGACCGCCGACCTCGAACGCTTCACCAAGGCGCTCTTCCGGGGCGACGTCGTCCCGGCGGCCCAGTTGGAGCAGATGTTCACCGTTCCGCCCAAGGAGGTCAGGATGTACGGCGACGCAAAGAAGGAGGCGAATTACAGCATGGGGCTGACCCGGGTGGATCTGCCCGGCGGGATCGTCCTGTGGGGTAAGACCGGCGGCCGGTACGGCTATCTCACGGGCATCGGCGGGCTGCGCAACCCGGCGGGCGCTGGCGAGTCACCCCGCACGCTCGTCTACTCCTACAACTCGGTGGACGCCAAGTCCGAGAGCGTGAAGCCGAGGATGATGAAGATCATCATGACGGCGTTCTCCTGACGGGCTAGTGGCCCGTCACGCAACCTTGGCCGGATAACTGGTCCAGCTTCTGATCGGTAAGGGGCTCTGACCAGGCCGACCTCATCGCTCAGCACAGCCCAGTGCTCGATGAGTTCATCCATGCCAAGCGGCGGACGTTCCATACCCATAGATCCGCGCCAGGCCCTTCGCCATTACAGAAGGTCAGGCCAGGGATCTTTGAGGTTTGGCGCCTATGACACGTTGGTTAACGGCACCCCAAGTCGTCTGCCAAGTGTCATGAGAGCGTCAGTGGGTTTTGCCGCAGGATATCAGCGGGCTTCCGCCACGAAAGTGTCAGTAGGTCCCAATAGTAAGAATCGCGTCACGCGGCCCAAACGAGCGGCGGTTTCGCCGCCCGAACTCCCCGCGCGACCATCAGACCGTTTATGACGTGCTGGCCGCGTTCGTTCGCGAGCACCGTTCGGGGAGTCACAGAGGACGAAATCAGAAAAGTGGCTCATGTTGATACGACCCACAAGATGCGTTCACGTCCAGGGAGGTGGGTGTATGAAAGGCCACCTCCATGAGCGTGGCCCGCGCAAGATCCCGGACGCTCATCCTCCTCACCCCCGTGACAATCCGCGCGGGTATTGTCAGCCGGGGGCGCTAGCGTGCTCGTCCATGTCCGAGAACGCGCTCGTGATTCCCGAGCATCAGCGAAAGCGCCTCCACCCCCGGCGTGGTGGCGGCACGCCTGCGGCGCCCGCCGCCATCGACCCCGGCGCCGCCGAACGGCTGCGCAAGGCCCTGACGGAGTCGCAGGAGAGGGCCGAACGACTGCTCAGCCACGCGAAGAGCGCTCCCGAGCTGGTCGAACCCGCCCGCGCCCACCTGGACGGCCCCGCGAACCCCACCGGCGCAGCCGTCCTCGCGGCCGCCGTCGCGAAAGGGCCCATCGAGACGCAGGACCTCGCGGACGCGTGGACCACCGAGCACGGTCTGGCGTTCGCGGCCGCGGCGACGGCCGGGCTCGCCCGCGTCCGGGTCGAGCCCGACGGAGGAGGCATGGGTCGACGTCTTCAGCTGGTGCGCCACGACGACCACGCGCTCTTGTGGGGTCGCGGCGACGCGGCCTTCGACGACGTCGCTCCCCGCGTGCGCGCACTCATCGCGGCGGCCGGTGACAAGGAGTACCAGGACGTCGTCACGGTCCTGGCGGCATTCCGCCAGGACCTGATCGCGCGGATCGCCACGGCGTTCCTGGCGCCGTCGAAGACCGGCTGGGTGGACGACTTGTGCGCCGAACTGCCCGACAATCTGCCGCCCTGCCTGGCGCAGCGGGTCATGTGCTCGCTCGGCACGGCGGACCAGGTCGCGAAGTTCCGCGGGACGCGGCAGCCGTGGGGGTGGCTGGTCAGGGACCACGTCCTGCACACCGCGGCCGACGGGCTCGGTCCCGCACTGGCCCCTCTCCTGGCCGACCTCATCGACCGCACGGCCGATCCTCTGGCGTTGGAGGTCATGGGCATTCTGCCGTCCGACGAGGCATTGAAGGCCCTGGTGGAACGCCTCGGCCGGCCGGGCGTGCACGCGGTCGTCGTCGAGGCCGCGGAGCGCTTCCCGGAACGCGCGCGCCGGACTTTCCGCGACGCCGTGGACTCCGGCCCCGGGGAGATCGCCCGGTACGCGGCGCGCCTGCTGGGCGGCCCGGCCGTGCGGGAGGCGGGGTGGGCCGATGAGGCCGCGCCGGAGGACCTGCCGTCCGTGCTGGCCGACCCGCCGTGGGCCGGGGGCCTGCCAGACCGGAAGCGCGCCACTGTCAAGGGCCTCGAACCCCCGGCCGAGCGGACGGCCGTATGGGAGCCCAGTGAACGCGAGCGGTGGGCCGCTCCCCCAACCGGCGAAAAGGTCGACTGGGGGAAGGAAATCGAGCTCTTCCGCGACCGCCAGCTGCCTGCCGAGCGGCAGTGGGACCTGTTCCTGTCCGGCCCGGAGGAGGACGTTCGTCCCCTGCTCGCCCGCTGGAGGCCCAGCCTGACCGGGGCCGCCCCCGAACGGCTGGAGCCGATCCTGGCGCGCTTCTCCGCGGACGCCGCCCCGGCAGCGCTGGACATGGCCGACGTGCGGCCCGCGGCCACAGCGGAGCTCCTGCTCCCGTTCTGCGACGCCGGGATCGCCGCGCAGATGGCGGAGTGGCGGCTGCGGCGCCGCGCGCTGCGCCCCGTCGCGGAACGCTGGTTCGCACGGCACGCGGCAGCCGCGGCACGCGCGCTGGTCCCCGCCGCGCTCTCCGCCGCGAAAAAGGCAGCTGACCGGCGGGCGCGGCGCGACGCGGAGATGGCGCTGGTCCACCTCGCCTCGCATGGACACACCGACAACGTCCTGGCAGCCGGCCGAGACCACGGCTCCAAGGCCGCCGCCGAGATCGAGGCGCTGCTCGCACTCGACCCGATGGCGGCCGCCCTCCCCGCACAGATGCCCGATGCCCCGGACTGGCTGGACCCGCACCTGATCCCCGAGGTGCTGCTGCGGGACGGGCAGGCCCTGCCCGGCACGGCGGCCGGCCACCTGGTCACGCTCCTCACCGTGTCCGAGTTCGACGACGTCCACCCCGGCGTGGAGGCGGTGCGGCAGGCGTGCGACCCCGCCTCCCTCGCCTCGTTCGCCTGGAAGATCTTCGAGCTGTCCGGCCTGCGCGAGCGCGGTGGCGGCCGAGGCCTCGAGAACGAGGGCTGGGTCATGGCCGCGCTGGGCCTGCTCGGGGACGACGCCACGGCCCGCGACCTGACACCGTTGATCCGCAAGTGGCCGGGCATGAACGGGAACCGCATGGCCGTCGCAGGGCTCGACGCGCTCGTCGCGATCGGCACCGACACCGCGCTCAGCGAGCTCAACGGCATCGCCGAACGGATTAAGTACAAGGGCCTGCAGGGCCAGGCGCGGGACCGGATCGCCGCGCTCGCCGCCGACCGCGGGCTGACCGCCGAGCGGCTCGCCGACCGGCTCGTCCCCGACCTGGGCCTGGACGCGGGGGGCACGCTCGTCCTCGACTACGGCCGGCGCCGGTTCACGGTCGGGTTCGACGAGCAGCTCAAGCCGTTCGTGCTCGACGAGGACGGCACGCGGCGGACGAGCCTCCCCAAGCCCGGCGCGCGCGATGACGCCGAGCTGGCCCCGGCGGCGCACAAGCGGTTCACCGCGCTGAAGAAGGAGGCACGCGCCACTGCGGCCGCACAGCTGGAGCGGCTGGAGCGGGCGATGGTCGCCGGACGGCTCTGGAGCGCGGACGAGTTCCGCGAGCTCATCGTCGGGCATCCCTTAATCTGGCACATCGCCCGCCGGCTGCTGTGGACGGCCGGGGGCCGTACGTTCCGGATCGCCGAGGACCGCTCGCTCGCTGACATCGACGACGCCCAGCTCGCCGTGGCCGGCACCGACGAGGTCGGGCTCGCCCACCCCCTGCACGTGCCCGCGGACGAGTTGGCGGCGTGGTCCGACGTCTTCGCCGACTACGAGATCGTCCAGCCGTTCCCCCAGATCGGCCGCCCGGTCCACGTGCTGACCGAGGGCGAGCGTTCCGGGGCCGCGCTCGACCGGTTCCGCGGCCTGACCGTCACGACTGGTGCGGTGCAGGGCATGGAGCGGCGTGGCTGGGACCGTGGCGTCCCGCAGGACAACGGCATCATCTTCTGGATCTCGCGGCGCTTCCCCGGCGCCCGGACGGTCGTGCTGGACCTCGACCCCGGCATCTCGGTCGTCGCTCCGGGAGACTGGCCGGAGCAGCGGATCGAAGAGGTTCGTATCATCCCCGGCCACGACCCGTCCCGGCGGCCCGGCGCCTGGCATTCCGCGACCCTCGCCGACCTCGACGCGGTGAACGCCTCGGAGCTCCTGACCGACATCCTCCACCTCACCGACGGCCGCACGGCCACGTAGGCCGTTGCCCCGGCCGGGATGAAGCGCGTGTGGCTGAACGTGCCCTTCCCAAGGCGAGGGCCTTCGCTGGTCGCACCGCGAAGACCGGGGCCTAGCCGCCCCGCTCGTTGGTGAAAGCGCCGTCGGTCACGCCGAACCGCCACTGCCCGTCACCGTCCCACTTGGTGGTCCAAGCGTCCGCGAGGCGCCGGAGTCCGGCCCGAGTACGGGTGCCGTTAAAGGACGCCTGTTCGGGGCCTGGTGCTGGCAAGCCGCGACCGCGCGTGTTTCTCATAAACGTCCGTTATCACCACCCGGGCCGGATGGACCCCAGGTCGGGGTGTTCCGTATAGGCGTTCCGCGAACTGTTCCGGTGAAGGCCCCCTATCCGGAACACTTGAACCGGGCTGTACCGCTGGCGTATCCCGGCGAGCAACGCCGGCGAGGGTACTCACAGTGCGGTCCTCGACGCCATCGCCGACTACGAAGGCAGATGACCGCGCCACGGTGACGTGATGGTCCTGAGCTGCTCAGGCCGTCGATGCTGTTATGGCCCCCGGGGCTGCGCCAGCAGCAGCTCCGGCGGGCCCAGCGTTGCCACGACCTCCGGCGGGATGGAGAGATCCTCCTCCTCTTCCGGGTCGGGCCCGAATCTGGCTTCCACCTGCTCGAGGAACGCCCGCCAGTCCTCCCGGTGCTTCTGGTAGGCGGCCACGATCTTCTTGATCTTGTCGGGTACGCCGAGCTGCTCGGCCACCGCGCCCAGGTCGGCCGGCCCGCGCACCCAGCCGCCTCGCACGCGTACGGCCATGCCGTGCTCGGCCAGCGCGCTCAGCCCGGTCGTGGCGGCAGTCTCCGAGATGCCCGCCAGGCCGGCAACACCCGCAACTACACCATCCGCTAATCTCGCGGCAATTGAACAAGGGAGAGAGCCTGCACGCGCTGCGCCGCGACCTGCACTACGCCCAGCAGGGCGCCATCACCCGCCCGCATCTGGATGCAGCAGACCGAACAGGCGTGGTGCTTGACCCTGCTGACCAACTCCCTGGACAACGGAATATTATTCTAGAGCGGTGCTGGAGCTGCGTTCACAGGGCCGGGAGGTGAGCGACGAGATCCCGTCGCACATCTCGCCCGGGCACAGCGACAACATCAACTTCTTCGGCGTCATCAACGTGGACGTCGAGGCCGAGCTGGCCAAGCTCGACACCGGTGGCTGGCGGCCACTGCGACCCGCGCAACTGAGCTAGCTGGGGCTGACGACCTGATACGCCATGTGCCGCGTCCCATGAGGAGCGCGGCACAGGCGGTTGATCTCAAGAGGTGGCCCGCTCTGGGCGGCGGGCGGCGGGGAGCGAACGGCTCTGACAGCCGATCAGCTGAAGAACCTGCCGGCATGTCGCTACCGGTCGTCGCCGGGGTCGGCGATCCGAATGGGCACGCGCGGTGTTCAAGTGCGAAGCAGGAACTGTCAGCGGGTGAGGATGTGACGGTAACGTTCGGCTACCGCGATGGTCTCGCGTCCCACCTGCTCGAAGAATTCGCTCATGGCGTCCATCCGGGCTCCGGCCGGAGTCGAACGGCCGAGGGCTTCGGCGTTTTGGCGGGCGACCTCGGCGATGTTGGTGTTGAATCGCGCGCTGGCCAGGAGTGACCGGTACCAGATCTCCTTGTCGACGATGTAGCGGTCTCGCCGTCGGCGCTGATCTCGTTCCCGGCCGATCAGGTTCATCGCCTCAAGCTCGGCGACTGCCTTGGAGATGGATGCGGGGCTTACCTGCAGGCGTTGCACGAGGTCGGCAGCAGCGAGGCCACCGCTGTGCGTGGTAGACAGGCAGGCCAGCACGCGTGAGGACATCCGCGTCAGGCCCGACGCGACGAGAACGTCGGTGAGCTTGTCCTCCGCCTCTTGCGTTCTGGCCGCAGGAGGTTGTTGTGGATCGATCGCTATAGGGCGTTGACGCCGGGCGCGCTCTCGTGTCGCCTCGTGCGCCTGATCCGGGCGATAGGCGCCAGCGCCGCCGTTGCGGTTCACCTCGCGGCTGATCGTGGACGTCGGCCTGCCCAGTCGCCGGGAGATCTCGGCAAACCCGAGCCCTTCCGTCAGGCCCTGGGCTATCCGTTCGCGATCCTTAAGCGTCAACCTGCCTTCCGGCATCAGCTGCACCCCCTGTCGTCCACTCCGCTCCTTGCATTCAACCACACTCACTGCAACAAGTTGTTGCATTCATCGCCATTGTCATCGCAACAATGCCATTTATCAGCGCATTTACGGTTGACTATTCCATGAATGCAACGTAGCGTTTCCGCTTGTCCAAATGACCGAAGACGACCGAAAGGGGACCCATGGCAACGACAAGCAATCCCGGAACCAACCACGAGGCAGTGCAGCGCGTGTTGGACGGCGCGGTGGCGTCAGGCGCGACGCCGGGCATCGTGACCGAGGTCTGGAAGGGCGACTCGCGCTGGTTCGCGTCCGCAGGCAAAGCCGACGTCAGCACCGGGCGCGAACGCGTGCCGCAGGAGTTGTTCCGCATCGGCAGTGCGGCCAAGGCGTTCACCGCCGCCACCACGCTGAAATTGGTCGGTGAGGGCGTGCTCAGCCTCGACGACACGGTGGAGAAGTGGCTGCCCGGCTTGCTCGACGGCAGCCTGTACGACGGCGACAAGATCACGCTGCGGCAGTTGCTGAACCAGACCAGCGGCATCTACAACTACAGCATGGACCCGGAGTTCTTCGTCACCGGCCAAGGCGAGGCCTGGTACGAACGCCGGTTCAAGGTCTTCACACCCGAAGAACTGGTGCGGATCGCGCTACGGCATCCGCCCTGCAACGCCCCCGGCGAGGCTTTCCAGTACTCCAACACGCAGTACTACCTGGCCGCGATGATGGTGGAGAGGGCCACCGGAGAATCGTATGGCAACCTGCTCGATCGCCTCATTCTGCGGCCCCTCGACCTGACCCGGACGTCGCTCCCCACCACGCAGACGATCATCCCCGGACCGCATCCGGTGCACTACTCCCGGCTGTACGTGGAAGACCCGGCGGCGCGACTGCACGACGCGAGCGAGTCGAACGAGACCACCGCCTGGAGCGCCGGCGGAATGCTCTCCTCGACCGGCGACCTGCTCACATTCTTCTCGGCGCTGTTTTCCGGCCGGATCCTCAACCCGGCGCAGATGGAGGAGATGTTCACGACCGTGTCGACCGACGGCTCCGGGTGGCTGCCCGGCACCCGCTACGGGCTCGGCGTGTGGGTCAAGCAGAAGCTGCAGAGCGGCGTGCCCGTGTGGGGCAACGGCGGTGCCGACTATGGCACCTTCACCCTCGTCATGGGCAGCCCCGACGGCACCCACATGGTCGCCTCCCACGTGAACACCGACTTCTCTCCGCAAGCCTATGCGGCCTTCCTGTCCATCCTCGACATCGAGTTCAGCCGCGTCGAACACGCCGGTTGACCGCGACGCCGGACAGCAAGATGGCGGCGCCCCCGAGCTCATCGACAACCTGGTCGACTACGCCATGCTCCCCGCGGGCCCGAGCCGCATCGCGATCGGCTACGCCGGCGAGTTGGATCTGCGCAACCGCCGCGCCCGTGTGCGGCGCGAGGGCGGGCGCCGTCGACGTCATCGTCTGGCAGACCGCCACCGCTCGGCTGCTGCCCCGCCTGCTGGACGGACGCCACACCGGACCTGTCGTCCTCACCGACCGGTGCCGGGTGTCGGCCAGGTCGGCGATGCGCGGGGAGAACTGGTAGCCGCAGATCGCGAACAAGCCCGAAACGATGTCGGAATAGCTGGCGGTGTCGGTGACCACCGTCTCGGGCTTGGGTCCGCCGTCGAGGTTGTGGATGGCGTCCAGGATGAACAGCGAGTCGCGCAGCGTGCCCGGCACGACCAACCCGCCGATGCCCATCACCTGGTCGTTGACCACGTTCAGCCAGGTCGCGCCGCGCTGGCGGCCGAAGTAGACGGGGTTGTGGCCGGTGTGCAGGTTCTGCACCGGTACCACGAAGCACAGCCCGTCGGCCGAGGCGATGTGCCCGCCGCCCCAGCATCTGACGATGTCCAGCTCGGCCTGGGCGGCGATGAGGCGGGCATTGGCCGCCGCGATCGTCTCGCCGCGCAGGTAGCCCTGATCGACCTGCAGCAGCCGGGCCCGGGTCAGCGCGGGCACGTTCGGCTTCTCGATCGGCACCAGGCCGACATTGCACGCCTCGGCCACGATCAGCGCGGCCAGGCTGACCGGGAAGTCCTCCATGGGTGAGTCGGCGCCGGAGATGTGGGTGAAGTCGGCCGGCAGCCCGGTACGGTCGAACACCTCCAGCAGCAACTCGGGAAAATCCAGCCGGGGCAGCATGCCATCCAGCAGAGAGCGCAGCTCCTTCATCAGCGGCGGCTCTTCAGCCGCGCCGAGCTTCTCCAGTTGCAACCGGCCACCGACGAACTGCACCGCGGTGTTCGCCCCGAGCCCGTCCAGCACCCGGATGTAGGCGCCCTCCAGCGCGCTGGCGAGCTCGGCCAGGTGCCCGGCTGGCTCGACCTCCAGCTCAAGTGAGGCGAGGATGCGCGACTGCGCCTGCTGCCACGCCTGGCCGTCCAGCAGTCGCGCGCGCGGGTCGCTCCACCGCTCAGACCCTTCGGCGAACACATCGCGCCGACGCAGCGCGTGGTGCAGGTGCATGACCGCGCACGGCACGAACGCCGCCTTGTCGATCTGCCCCTCCGGGAGATCCGGATTGCGGTAGATGAGTGGCCGCCACGAGCCCGTGATCAGCGCCTCGTGCGCGGTGATGTCACCAGGGCCGTAGCGGCGGCGGTTCTTGGCCCTCGCCGCGGCGGCGCGCACCATCGCCAGCACCGCCGTACCGGCCTCGACCGCACGGAACCGAATCGTGGCCAGCAGCAGCTCGATGAAGCCCTGCACCGTGCGGTAGCGCTTGATCAGCTCGGCTCGCCATTCGGCGGCCGCGTCATCGTCGGTTGTGGGCACGAAGGCCGTGATCGTCTCCACCGCCGAGGCCAGCTTCTCGCGCGGCACCACCTCTTCGATCGCCTTCCACACCTCCACCAGCGACACCAGCCGATCCTCGGTCGCCTCCGGCGCCGACATCAGCACCTCCACCGCTGAGGCCATCGTGCGCGCCGCCTTGCGCAACTTGGGGAACGTGCGCAGTTGCTCGGCTTTGCCAGCCCGCTCCGCCCGGGCCAGCAGGTTCGAGGTGATGAGCAGGTCCAGCACGTCGAGGGCGTCGTCGACCGACGAGGTCTCCAGATGCCGCACGGTGGCCAGCAGCGTGGCCGCCTGCCGATCGACTTCCAGATCCCGCAGCGTCGGTGCCTTGGAGGCCAGGCCGTAGCGGGCCAGCGCGGACAGCTTCACCGCCGGTACCGGCTCCACGACCACCGCCCCGGCGCCCAGCCTGCCGATCTCGGCCACCCGATGCAGCTCCGCCACCATCACCCGGCCCGAGGCCCGCGTCGGCGCGGTGCGCAACCGCTCCAGCTCCGAGACTCACCGATCGGCAGGCACCTGCAGCAGAGCAGTCAGCCTCGCCCGCAGCTCCGGGCCTGCGCGCTCGGCCAGCGTGCGATACAACCGCGCGTGCTCCTGCCGGCGCACCTCGCTGATCAGGCGGGTCAGGGTGGTGATCCCTGTGGGCAGGAGAATGCCCTCGCGCAGCATGTGCACCACGGCGCGGTCGAACAGCGCCCGCGGTCCCTCGATCGTTGACCAGACCCGGGCGGCCACGTAGTCGCGGACCTCCTGCTCGCGTTTGGAGAACTCCGCCAGCTCCAGCAGGTCCCGGATCTCCCAGGCGTGTTCGTAGGCGGTCTTCGGCCGGGTCAGGTACTCCGGCGCGCACGCCGGGTCGATGTCGAGTTGCTCGGCGACGAACTCCAGCACCTCCCTTGGCACGTCCAGGGGGTCTTCGGCCAGGAAGGTGCCGAGCATCCGCACGGTCTCCCACTGCACCGCCCACCCCAGCTTCGTCGCCGGACGGCGCTTACCGGCCAGTGCCTCCAGCGCCCTGGAGTCCAGCCGAAAGAACTGCTCGAGTTCGGCCACCGACACCTCGAACGCTTCTTGAAGTCGACGCAGGCGGAGGGATGGTCGTCGAAGAGCAGCCCCCGAGCAGGACGTGATGTCGGCTGCCTTGCGGCAGCTGTTCAGTCCTTCCCTCGGCTGGCGAGCAGGTGACCGGTCTCGGTGCGCCGGTAGACCACGCGCCGACCGACCCGCGTGCCGACGACGAGGTCCGCATCGCGCAGGATGGTCAGGTGGCCGCCGACGGTGCCAAGTGACAGGCTTAGGTGTGCGGCGATTTCGCTGCTGGTCGCGGGGTGTTCGAGTTCGTGGAGGATGGCCGCGCGGCCGGTACCTAAAAGCCGCTCCAGCGACCGGGCGGGACGGGTGCGCGCCGCACCGTCGGCGGATCCGCGGGCCGGGTAGACCAGTGCGTACGACGTCGGCGGTGCCTCGCACAGCCACGTGCCGCTGCTCAGTACGCTGACCGGGACGAACAGCATGCCCTCGTCACCGACGACGCGGTCCGGGAAGGCTTGATCGCTGAAGCGGATGGCGTCTTCGCCAACCCAGGCGCTGCGGCGGCTCATATGCTGCAGAGCACGCGGCCAGCCATAGGCGGCCAGCAACCCCGCCCGGTAGGTGACATCGCGTTCCAGGAGGGCCCGCCGGCGCGGCCAGTCGGAGGCCACATGGGCCTCCCATGTGTAGTGGAGCAGGTCGGCGGTGCGGGCCGCCCAGCCTCGTCCGGTCAGCCAGTCCAGATCGTGCTGCTTCCAACTGCGCGCCACCGACTCCTCCAACTCAGCGCGCACCTCCTCGTCGGGCGCCCGAGTGACCTGCGCGAGCTCGTCTTCCAGGGTGGTGCGCATGCCGCCCGGCGGCGGGATCGCGACGTGGCTCGGCAGCCACTTGGTCGACCCCAGCAACCTGACCAGGCCCTCGGCGAAGGGGTCCACCTCGAGGGCGGCGCGGAACGCGCCGTGGTGGCGGGCATGCCAGGAGGCCAGCCATGGATCGGTGCAGGGCTTGCCAAGCACCATCATCGACCCCAACGTCTCGGCGAGCGGAGACAGCGCGAACCGGGACCGTGACAGGGCCAGAGTGCTCAACCGCAACAGCATCATCTTTCGCCTCCTGCCGAAACGATAGTGTCCGCTTCGGTGCTCCTGAACACTCCCGGCCCATGCGCTCGACCCTCATGCGACTGACCGACTTCCGCTGGTTCCTCTCCGCACAGGTGGTATCCCTGCTGGGCACTTCCATGGCGCCGGTCGCGCTGGCGTTCGGTGTCCTAGACGCATCGGGCAGCACCAACGACCTCGGTGTCGTCCTGACCACCCACATGGTGCCGCTGCTGGCCTTCCTCCTGGTAGGCGGGGCCGTGGCCGACCGCCTCCCGCGCCGGACGGTCCTGGTGGCCGCCCACCTGGGCTCAGCCCTCACCCAGGGCGGCGTCGCCGCCCTTCTGCTCACCGGGAGGTACGCGCTGCTGCCGGTGGCCGCCCTGGGGTTTCTCAGCGGCATCCTCGCTGCGTTCACCACGCCGGCCCTGCGCGGCATCGTGCCCCAGCTTGTCCCCGGGGATCGGATACGGCAGGCGAACGCCCTGCTGGCATCGGCGAGAAACACCACGAAGATCCTCGGACCGAGCCTGTCCGGGATCGCGGTCGCAGCTACCGGTGGCGGTCCCGCCATCGCCTTCGACGCTCTGACCTACCTCCTCGCCGCGGGCTTCCTCACCCGACTGTCCCTCGCAGCGGCTCCGACCGCGCCGCGGCCCTCCTCCAGGATGCTGGCCGACATCCGCGACGGCTGGACCGAGTTCCGGCGCATCCGCTGGGTGTGGACGGTGTCCCTGTGCTTCTGCGTGATCAACCTGGTGCAGGTCGGCACCTGGCAGATCCTGGGACCCGTACTGACCAGGCAGCTCAGCGGCGAGGAGACCTGGGGGTTCGTGCTCAGCGCCCGCGGCGTCGGCATGCTGGTGATGAGCACGCTGATGTACCGGCTGGTGGTCAGGCACCTGCTGCGGCTGGGCCAGCTGATGAGCGTGCTCGGCGCGCTCCCCCTACTCGCACTCGGTGCGCACCTGCACGCCTCCTGGCTGATCGCCGCCGCCTTCGTCGCCGGACTGGGATCCTCAGTCGCCGCCGTCGGTTGGGAAACCTCGCTGCAGGAGCACATCCCCGCACATGTGCTCTCGCGCGTCTCGTCCTACGACGACCTGCTGTCCTACATCGCGATCCCTATCGGTCAGCTGGGCGTGGGACTGCTCGCCGACAGGTTCAGCGGCTTCCAGGTGGCCGCGACCGCTGGCATCATCTACGCCGTCGCGGCCGTTCTCCCTCTGGCCTCCGCCGCCGTGCGCCGACTGCCACACGCCCAAGACGACCATGCCCGTACTGCGAGTTCCCTGGTCGCGGGTGCGCGCCGCCGGCGCCGCGCTCATGCACTCCGGTCCAAGCCTCAGTAGGCCGTGACCCGGTCGGGTTCCTGGGCAGGTTCGGTCGCACGGTCCTGCCTGTGACCGCCTGCGGTGGGCCGCGGGCGGATCGGCCACCACATGGCCCGGCCGAGGAGTGCGGCAAGGGCGGGGACCAGCACCAGCGACACGACGAGCGCGGAGAGCATGATGCCGAGCGTCATCGCGAAGGCCATCTGCTCGTTGCCCGGGGACGTGATGAGGCTGGCGAAGGTGGCGGCCAGTACCACGCCGGCCGTCGCGATGGCCGGCGTTGTGTGCTGTACGGCGCGGGCCACGGCGGCGCGAGCCGTACCCGGTCGCCGCATCTCCTCCCGGATCCGGTCGGTGATCAGGATGTTGTAGTCGGTGCCCAGCGCCACGACGAACAGGAACAGCACCAGCGGGAGGGCGAAGCTGACGCCCGGCTTGCCGAGAACGTGCTGGAACAGCAGGGTGGCGGCGCCGAGGGTGGCTGCGAAGCCGAGCCCGACGGAGAGCATCAGGATCACCGGTGCGAGCAGGCTGCGCAGGAGCAGCAGGAGGATCAGCGCGATCAGCGCGGCCGCGACCGGGAACACGATCGTGAGGTCGTGGTCGACGGCGGCCGACATGTCGGCGATGATCGCCGGCGTCCCGCCCACGTGTGCCGTCGTACCGGCGGGCGTGTGCTGGGCGACCGCTGCCCGGATCGGTCCGGAGGCCAGGTCGCGGGCCTGCTGGCTCTGCGGGTCCGCGGTCGGGTAGAGATCGATCCGGGCAGCACGGTGGTCCTTGTTCAGGACGGTTCTTGCGACCTGGCCCACGCCCTTGACCTGGGTGAGCGCACGGGAGAGACCGTCGAGTCGGTCGGCTGTGAGGGTGCCGCCGTCGGTGGCGGCGACGAAGACGCTCGTCGGGTCCGACACGCCGGCGGGCAGTGTGCGGGAGATCTCGGCCGCGGCGGCCGCGGCGGCGGTGGTCTGGGCACCGGAGCCGCCCTGACCGTAGTCCATGCTGATGCCGATCAACCCGGCGGCCAGCGCGGCAAGCAGGGCGACGGAGGCGGTCAGCATCATCAGCGGTCGTCGCGTGACCAGCGTGCCCAGGCGGGCGGCACGACCGTCGCGCGGCTCGCCGCGCAAGGCCGCCCGGGAGGGCCAGAACATCTTGCGCCCGGCGGCCGCGAGCAGCGCCGGCAGCAGGGTGAGGCTGCCGAGCAGCATCACCAGGACCGCGACGGCGATCGCGGGGCCCATCGAGCGGAACTGCCCGAAGGTCGCCACGCCCAGTGTGGCGAACGCGGCCACGATGGTCAGCGCCGCCGAGGTGATCGCGGTGCCCACCCGGCCGGAGACCTGCGCGGCCACCTCGCGGGCGGACTGCTCGGGCCAGGACCGCAGCTGCTCGCGGAAGCGGAACAGCAGGAACAGCAGGTAGTCGATGCCGATGCCGAACAGAACCACGTTGATCAGCCCCGGGGTGCTCGCGTCGAGCTTGAGCCCGGTGAGCATCGCGGCACCCGCGACGGCTCCCGCCGCCACGAAGCCGATCACGGCGACCGCGAGCAGCGGCAGCAGGGCCGCCAGCACGCTGCGAAACACCAGCACGTTGAGCAGGATGATGAGCCCCATGATGAGGCCGCTCCCGACCGTCGTGGCGGTCTTGCGGGAATCGACGGTGTCGACGGTGTCGGCGAGAGCACCGGTGAAGCCGGTACGCATCCCCGCCTCGGAGAACTGCGTCCGGGCGGCCTCCCGGAAGGTCCGGTAGACGCCCTGGACCCCCTTGTCCGCACGATTCCCGATCAGCTCGACGGAGAGCAGTTCGAAACTCCGGTCTGGCGCCGTCATCGCCGGGGCGATCCGGGGCGTCTGGGAGCGGTCCGGGATCAGGAACTGCTGCGGGCCGTCGTCTTCCCTGGGCATGATCACCCGGCGCTTGCCCAGCTTCGCCGCCTCGGCCTCGACCCGCTTCTGGTCGGCAGGGCTGAGAGCCTTGCCGTCGATCCGCGCGACGAGCACCGTCACCGTGGTGGCGTCGGGGTTCGCTCCGAACCGCTCCTTGGCGATGTGCAGCGCGGCGGCCGAGTCGTAGCTCCGGGGCAGGAAGTCCCCGGCCTGGTTCTGGGTGACGCGGTCGAACAGCGTCGGGGTCAGGGCGCTCAGTGCGACACCCAGCACCGCCCAGAGGGCGATGACCTTCCACGGGCGTCTGGTGGAGTATCCGGTCAGGGCGCGGATCACGATGTCCTCCGGCGGACGGACTTGAATGCGGACGTCTGCCGGGGGCTCCCGGCCGGTATCCAGACCATCAGTGCAAGAGGCGGCAAACCTCCTGGCAGCGGATGATCCGGGCCGGGGCCCTGAATCCTCCCCCCGGCCCGCGACCAGGACCCTGGTCCTAGTCCCGATCCGGATACGGGTTCGCCAGCTGCCGCCGCCGGTGCTGCCACTGCGGCTGCTGTGCAACCCTGGTCCGGGGCCGGAAGGCCGGATACAGGGGGAAACAGACATGCCCAGGAGCCGACACGTCGGGCCTGGCGATGCCCGGGAGCTGCCGCACATCGACAGCGCCGAGCCGCCGTGGACCCGTAACGACGCGCTCGTGACCGGCGGGGCGTGCGTGATGAACCTGCTCAGCTACGCGTTCTTCAACGC
The DNA here is from genome assembly GCF_040300065.1 of Nonomuraea sp. NPDC000554. Taxonomy (NCBI): domain Bacteria; kingdom Bacillati; phylum Actinomycetota; class Actinomycetes; order Streptosporangiales; family Streptosporangiaceae; genus Nonomuraea; species Nonomuraea sp. NPDC000554. Next base: position 17,147 of record NZ_JBEPDC010000022.1, read on the forward strand.
TCCCGACGGCCGGCACGCCGTGAGCGTGGCAGGGTTCCTCTTCGTCGCGCTGGCAGCCCTGCCGCTGCTCGCCCGGCGCCGCCACCCGGTGGCGGCGCTCGCGGCCATCCTGGTACTCGATGCGACGGCCACCCTGACCGTGCCGCTGCCCAGGCACTTCGGTGCCGTCCTGGTGGTCGCCCTGTACTCGGTCGCCAGGGCCTGGCCCGGCCGGATGACGGCGGTCGCGGCCGCCGCGACGGTGTCGCTGACGCTGCTGAGCCAGAGCAACGGCCGCGTTCCACCCTGGCAGGACGCCGTCATCCCGCCCCTCACCACCCTGATCGTCGTCGGCACCGCCATGGCGGTCAACCGCTGGCAGCAAGAGGTGGCGGCCAACCGCAGGCTCCTTGCCGACCGTGCGGTGGCCGACGAACGCCGCCGCATCGCACGGGAGTTGCACGACATCGTGGCCCACCACATCACCACCATGCAGCTGATGGCCGGCGGGGCTCGGGCCAACATCGCCGAACCTGAGGTGGTCCAGGACGCCCTGGTCACTCTGGAGGCCTCCGGGCGGCTCGCGCTGCGCGAGATGCGGCAGCTCCTCGACGTACTGCGGGACGGCGACGAACCGGAGGCCGTGCCGTCGCAGCCCCAGCCAGGCGCCGACGACCTCGGCCGCCTGGTAGCCGAGTCCCGCCTTGCCGGACTGCCGACCGAGTTCAGCGTCCACGGGCCGCGGCGCCCGCTGTCGCCGACCGTCGGCCTCACGGTGTTCAGGATCGCCCAGGAGGCCCTCACCAACGCCCGCAAGCACGCGGGGCCCGCCCGCGCGTCCGTACAGCTGACCTACCGTCAGGATCGGGTCACCATCGAGGTGCGGGACGACGGCGGGGGCACACCGCCGCAGGAGGCGGCGGTGGGCTTCGGCGGATACGGCCTGATCGGCATGCGCGAGCGCGTCGCCCTGCACGGCGGCACTCTCACCGCCGGCCCGCAGGCCGCCGGGGGGTTCGCCGTGGTGGCCGACCTGCCGCTGACCACGGACGAGGCGGACGAGGCGGCCGTCCAGCACGAGGGGGTAGGCCGATGACCGGGACCGGGCCGACGCCGCCGATCAGGGTGCTGATCGTGGACGACCAGCTGCTGGTACGGCGCGGACTGTCGCTGATCCTCTCCCCTGACCCGTCCTTCGAGGTGGTGGGAGAGGCCGAGAACGGCGCGCAGGCCGTCACCCTCGCCCGCCGGCTGCGCCCCGACGTCGTGGTGATGGACATCCGGATGCCCGTCCTCGACGGGGTCGGCGCGACCAAGGAGCTCGCCGCCACCGTGCCCGGCTCCCGGGTCCTGGCCCTCAGCACCTTCGACATGGACGAGTACCTCGTGGGCGCCCTGCGCGCCGGGGCCTACGGGTTCCTGCCCAAGGACAGCTCCCCTGAGGACCTGAGCGCGGCGATCCGCACCGTCCACGCCGGCGAGGCCGCCGTCGCCCCGCGCCTGCTCACCCGGCTGATCTCCACCTACGTACGCGCACCCCACGGTGCGCCACCGACCCCCACGGGCCTGGGTGAACTCACGCGCCGCGAGATCGAGGTGTGGCGTCTGATGGCCACCGGCCTCGACAATACTGAGATCTCCCGCGTCCTGGACATCAGCCTCTCCACCGTCAAGAACTACATCACCAGCATCTTCGACAAGCTCGCCGTCCGCGACCGCGCCCAGGCGGTCATCGTGGCCTACGAATCGGGCCTGGTCACTGCCCGGGTGGTAGCCGGGGACCCGCCCGGCGACGGGCAGCGGGGAGCGGTGCGCTCACTTCCCGCACAGGGTGGTGTCGAGAAGGGCCAGGACATCGGGGGCCCTGCTTGGCGGGTGCGCCGTCGGCGGTGACCGCGCGGCCACCCCCGGCACCACTCGACGGCGAGCGGTGCCGCCGAGGCAGCCATGATCATCGCTACCGGTCCCGCCTTACGGGATGATCAATCGGTCGGTGAGGTGCCGCAGAGTGCGTTGTCGATCAGGCGGGCAGTGGCTTGGCCCTGCTCTCGCGTGCCGGGGTAGGTGGTGCGTGAGACGATCACGCTGGTGCGGCCGTCCTGGGTGACGGCGTTGTCGGTGATGAACCCGGGTGTGCCGCCAGGGTGCGACCAGGCCGTGACCCCGCAGCTCAGTTGCTGCTTGGCCATGCCCAGGCCGAACTCCCTGCCGGGCGCGCCGATGGGAACCGTGGTCGTCATCTTCTTCAGCTGTTGCGGCGGCAGCAGCTTCCCGCCCAGCAGCGCACGCCAGAACCTGCTCAGGTCGCCGGTGGTGGTGACGGCCTCGCCCGCCGCACCGGCCCAGCCGAGACTGAGCAGGGTGACGCGGAACGGCCTGGAGGTCTTGGCGTCCTGGGTGTAGCTCTGCGCGTGCGGCGTGGGCAGGAGCGGGGAGTCGCCGGGCAACGTCGTGTTCCGCAGCCGCAGCGGCGTGATGATCCGGCGCTTCACCTCCTTGCGCCAGGAGTTCCCAGTGGCCCGCTCGATGACCAGCCCGGCCAAGAGGTAGTTGATGTTCGAGTAGCTCCAGCGGGAGCCGGGGGCGAAGAGCGGGCGGTGGGCGACGCTGAGAGCCACCAGTCGCCGCGGGTTCATGCGCAGGAACCGGTAGGTGCGGTAACCCCGCTCGGTGCGCATCTTCTTCTCGATGTCGCCCACGGAGTCATACAGGCCGCTGGTGTGCTGGAGCAGGTGTCTGATGGTGATCGCGCGCCCATTGTTGCCGTTGCCGCGCACCAGCCCGGGAAGCCACCGTTCGACGCTGTCGTCAAGGGACAGGCGGCCCTCCGCCTCCAACTGCAACATCACAGCAGCGACGAAGGTCTTGGTGTTGCTGCCCATCCGGAAGTGCCCGTCGAGCGGGATCGGCACGTTGCGGCCCCGCACCGCCGTGCCGCTCGCTGCGGCCAGGTCACCGCCGAGTGAGACCACCCGCGCCTGCACTCCCAGCGTGCCGGCGTCGCGGATCGCATCCAGATCCGCCTGCAATGCCGCCCGATCGTATCCGGACCACGATGCGTGAGCCGGACCCACCGCCAGCGCACCGACGGACGCGGCCACGGCCGCTGACGCCACGACCGCATGGAAACGGCGCCAGCCCACACTCTTCATCATCATTCTTTGCCTCCCGGCAGATTCGATGCTGCCCACCATGTCTGGTGGAGTATCCGGTCAGGGCGCGGATCACGATGTCCTCCGGCGGACGGACTTGAAGACGAACGTCCGCCGGGGGCTCCCGCCCGATATCCAGACCATCACTCCGAGAGGCGGCAAACCTCCTGGCAGCGGATGATCCGGGCCGGGGCCCTGGGTCCTTCCCACGGCTCGCGACCAGGACCCTGGTCCTGGTCCTGGCCCCGATCCGGATGCGGCTCCGCCGTCGGACACGTTCTTGGCTGGCCACACCCTCTAGGCGGTGCGGATCACGGCGACCGGGCAGTGCGCGTGGTGCAGCGCTCCTCTGCTCACCGAGCCAAGCAGCGCCCGCTGCAGGGCGTTCCTGCTGTGACTGCCGACGACCACCAGATCAGCCTGCGCTGACGCCTCGCGGTCGAGGCGATGCGCGAGGTCGGCATCGACATCACCGGCGAGCAGCCCAAGGTCCTCACCATCGACGCCACGTCGAGGCCTCCGACGCCGTGATCACCATGGGCTGCGGCGACGCCTGCCCATCTTCCCCGGCAAACGCTACGAAGGTTGGAAACTTGACGACCCCGCCGGCCAGAGCATCGAGGCCGTGCGGACGATCCGGGACGAGATCAGGGAGCGAGTCGACAAGCTGATCGCCAATCCCCTGCCCGGCTGACGATCAGCCCGCCGGCTGACCGCTGGGCCAGGGAAAACGCCTCGCACCGCGGCCGTGGAGCCGCGTACCGTCCATGCTGTGGACACCAACGAACAGCGGGACCTGCGCCCGCTGATCAGCTGGCTGGAGCGCATCGAGCCGTGGCAGAAACTCACCGGTGAGGACTCGCGTGCCTGGCAGGCCGACCCGCGCAGTTCTCTGGCCGGCGACGATGCCAAGACCGACCCCTTCCAGGTGTCCCACGCCGTCTGGCACGCCCTGACCGTTTCGGTCACCGAGATCGTGCGCGGCGCGGGCGAGCTGACCACGCTGGGCGCCGATCTGGCACAGCTGGTGTGGAGTGGCTGCAGCGCACTGGCCCACGGCGACGCCTACGGCACGCTGGCGATGCTGGACAAGGAAATCGTGGCCCGGAACCAGGACGTGGCTCTGGTACGCGTCACCGGTTCGATCAGCGGCCTGTACTGGTGCACCGTCGCAGCCGTGCTCATGGTGAACCAGGGGTTCGAGCTGCTGCAGGCACGCAGCGTCTCCTACCGTTGAACCCTCGTGCCGGCCGGGCCCGCGCCAGCCGCCGGTGACTGTCGGTGCTGGGTGGTTTGCTGGCGTGTATGACGCTGGTGAACTGGGAGCGCTTACCAGGTGAGACGGTCGAGGAGTTCGTCGCGGCGATGCTGCTGCTCCGGCATCCGCACGGCAACCGGATCACTCCCTCACGCGGAGATCGGGGTCCCCGTAGCTTCGGCCGAAAATCCAACAGATACGCCTCTGGCCTGCATTGATAGGCAGAGCTCAGGTCTGGCGCACCACCCTGAGACCTCTGCATAAGTACAGGTGAGAGGCGTATCTGTTGGATCCTGCGCCATTACTACCGGGACCCCTCACCTGTGGAGGCTGATGGGTACTCATGGAGTCCTCTCAAAAGGGCATGCAGAATCAGCGCCGGAGCAAGGCCGGTCGCCGGGATGGCTGGTCGAAGGGCCGGTCCCGCGCACAGTGGGCCGGTGTGTATGCGGGCGTCAGGCCAGGCTGCGGCCGCGTTGTACGGCGGCGAGGGCCGCCTCGGTGTCGGCCGTGGCGAGGTCGGCGTTCATGTGGGCGCCGGCCAGGGCGCCGGCTGCGGCGGAGGCGCCGACTTGGGCGGTCAGGTCGGTGGCGTTGCCGGCCACCCACACGCCCGGCACCTCGGTGGTGCCGGCCATGCCGGAGGCGAAGCGGCGGCCCATGCCGCCGGGCAGACCCTCCATCGGCAGGCCGAGTTCGTCCAGACCGTCGGTGCGGGCCTGCATACGGGTCACGACCGCGAGCACCCGCCGCGGCACCAGCTCCCCATCGCTCAGACGCACTCCCGCGATGGTGCCGTCCTCGGCGGTCACGACCCTGTCCACCTCGGCATCGACGACCTGGATGTCGCGTGCGGCGAAGCGCGCTCGCGTGTCCTCGTCGAGCTCGGTGTCGCGGGTGAAGTAGATGAGGTCGTCGGTCAACTGGCGGAACAGCAGCGCATGATGGATCGAGGCCGGGCCCACCGCCAGGATCCCGATGGGCTCGTCGCGTACCTCCCAGCCGTGGCAGTACGGGCAGTGCACAACGCCGTGCCCCCAGTGCTCGGCGAGCCCGGGAAGTTCGGGCAGCACATCTCGCAGGCCGGTGGCCACCAGCAGACGGCGCGCCGTCAGGGTGCGGCCATCGGCCAGGGTGACGGTGAAGCGCAGGCCGCCCTGCGCAGGCGCGGTGGCCGGGCGGGTGGAGGTCACTTCGCCGTCCACGACGAGGCCGCCGTAGCGCCGCACCTCCTCGCGGCCGATGCGTAGCAGCTCAGTCGGCGAGGTGCCGTCCAGGCCGAGCAGGCCGTGCACGCCTTCGGCGGGTGCGTTGCGGGGAGTGCCACTGTCGATCACGACGACCGAGCGGCGGGAGCGGGCGAGCATCAGCGCGCCGTTCAGACCTGCGGCGCCACCGCCGATCACCACGGCGTCGACGGCCTCCCCCGGCAGATGAGCGGTAGTCGTCGCAGCCATCGGGTCGTAGCCTTTCATTCGTGCGGGGCCCGGTCGGTCCCAGGGGTCGTACACGAATGACGGTAACCATGCCTTGCGGTTAGAGCATACGATATTGCCTATGACGCAAATCGATGGCGAGCTTGACAGCCTGGTGCGCAAGAGGATCCGCGCTTTGCGGGTGGCGCAGGGCTGGTCCCTGGAAGAGCTGGCCACCCGCGCCCACCTCAGCCAATCCACACTGAGCCGTATCGAGAACGGCCAGCGCCGCCTCGCCCTGGACAGCCTCGTCGCCATCGCCCGCGCCCTGGACACTTCGTTGGACCAGCTCGTCGAGACCGCCACCGATGACGTTGTCACCAGTCCCATGATCGACGGCGTCCATGGTCTGATGCGCTGGCCCATAAAGGCGGATCCGGGCATGACGGTCGTGCGTCAGCGCATGACCGAGCCGCCACCCGACAACCCTTCACGTATGCGCGCTCATCCCGGCCGCGAATGGCTCGTCGTCCTGTCCGGCACCGCCGTGCTCTTGCTGGGCAACCGGCGCTTTCGCATTGAGACCAACCAGGCGGCGGAGTTCCCCACGATGCTCCCGCACGCCATCGGCGCCGAAGGCGGACCGTGCGAGATCCTGGGCATCTTCGACCGCGACGCCCGCCGCGGCCACCAACGCACCGACCAAGACACCAGCCGCCCCTGCCCGTAAGGGTCCATGCTTGCGCGTTCGGCAGACCATCCGGCCAATGTCTTGCGTATCCGGAAATGCGGCACGCCACGACAACATGATCGTTTTAGCGTGGCGTCATGACCCACGCCTACCCGCACACCTCACACGGTGACCCGCACCATCAGCCCCAGGTCGACGCCGACGGCCAGGCGGAGATCCTCGACCTGGACGCAGAGGTCCTGGCCGAGCACATCGCGTCCGTCGCTGAATGGCTGCCTGTCGAGACCTCCCCTCGTCACATCGTGGATCTGGGCTGCGGGACCGGAGCCGGCACCTTCGCCCTGCTCGCCCGCTACCCAGAAGCGCACATCACCGCCGTCGACTCCTCGGCCGAGCATCTGCGCCGACTGCGGGAGAAGGCCCGCACGCAGGGGGCGGATGATCGCGTGCGCGCCGTGCAGGCCGACCTCGACACGCCATGGCCCGACCTCGGCACACCGGAGCTGGTGTGGGCGTCGGCAGCCATGCACCACCTGGCCGACCCCGACCGAAGCTTGCGCAAGGTCTACGACCTGCTCGCCCCCGGCGGACTGTTCGCCGTCGTCGAGCTGGACGGCTTCCCCCGCTTCCTTCCCGAGAACGCGCCGGAAGACCGGCCCGGGCTGGAGGAGCGCTGCCACGCCGCCCTCGCGCACCACCACGCCGAACACGTGCCGCACCGCGGCGCCAACTGGGGTCCCAAACTGACCGCGGCCGGCTTCACCGTCGAGGGAGAACGCGCCATCACCGTGCACATCGACGGCTCCCGCAACAAGGCGGTCGGCCACTACGCCGTGAGCAGCCTGCGGCGCCTGCGTGGCAGCGCCGCCCACCTGCTCGCCGCCGACGACCTCGCCGCCCTCGACCGGCTGCTCGATACCGACAGCCCGCACAGCATCCTGCGCCGCAGCGACCTCGCGGTCCGCACCGAACGCACCGTGTGGGCCGCACGGCGCAACTGAACTGCGCGACGCCACCGCATGTGCGCGGTGTAACGCAGGTGGCTGCCCATGCTCAGCTCGGGACTTTGCGCGACGCCGACCTTCCTCCCTGTCGCTGCCAGTCTGCCCTGGGCCCCACGGTGCAGGGACGGCCAGCCAAAGGGCTGGTTGCCTTCCAGGCAGTCCTTCTATCGGCTTTTTTGCCTTACGCGCAACAATCCATGCCTCTCAAGCAACTGCCTCCTAGGCTGGTCATCAGGAGCGCAGACCTAGACACGCAGCCTCCCCTGTGCAGCACGACCGCCGCAGCGGAGGACATACACCTTCCGCGCATCGATGAGCGCCCCCTCGGCGCAGAAAGAAGGAAAGCCTCATGAGAGCCCACCACAACCAGTCGACCGCGGCGCGCGCCCCCGGCGGCAGCGAGCCTGCCGAGTACGAAGCGTGGCGCCAGGGCAGGTGGGAGGAGATCGCCGGGCCGAACGGCAAGGCGAAGGTCGTCGCCAACGGCAAGGTCGTCGGACCGGACGTCCACACCCTGCCGGGCGTTCCCGGGCAGTGGAGTACCGACGAGGCAGGCGCCCTGACCGTGACAGCCGCTGTCGAGAACGGGGTGAAGGTGGGCGGCGAAGCGGTTGAGGGAACGGCCGAAGTGCCTTCCGGCAGCCCTCTCGAGTTCCCCGGTGGCCGCGTCGGCTTCGCGGGAGGATCGGATGGCGTCTACGGCCTGGTCGTCATGGACCATCAGGCAGTCGCCCGCTCCGGTCTGACCGGGATCGACACCTACCCCTACGACCCGGCCTGGGTCTTCGAAGGCGAATACCGCGAGGCACCCGAGGGCCGCCGCATCGAAGTGGGGCGGCTGACCTCACCGCGCAGCACGGAAGCCATCCTGGCGCCCGTCGATCTCGCCGTGACCGTCAACGGTACGGAATACGTGCTGGCCGTCCTTGAGGACATGCCCGGACAGCGCCTGGTGGTGTTCACCGACGAGACCAACGGGAACGAGACGCCCGAGATCGGCCGCTGGCTCGTCCTGCCGCTCCTGGAGCCCGACAGCAGGCTGACGGTCGACTTCAACAAGGCGACGCTCTCGCATCACCACCTGCAACCTTCCGTCTTCACCTGCCCTCTCTCGCCTCCCGGCAACCATCTGCCGATGCGCGTCGAGGCAGGAGAACGCGCCCTGGTCTACGACACGACCGACCGAAGCTGACCGCGCACCCGGTACGTAACCCCCACACAAACAGAAAGAAGCAACACCATGAGCCAGGACCTCAAGGACATAGCCATTTCGTACCTGCGCAGCCTGGAACAGCGCGACTGGGCCACCGCACGCGCCATGTGCGCCCAGACGGCGACCGTCTGGCACAACGACGGCAAGGGCGAGGAGACGATCGAGGAGAACATCAAGGGGATGGAGGGGCAGATCGACGCCATCGAGTCGATGCGCTACGACATCATCCGCCAGTTCTCCCAGCCCGACGAAGTCCTCCAGCAGCACGTGGTGCACGTGGCCACGAAGGACGGCGTGCGCGGCCAGGTGCACGCTGCCGTGTACTTCCGCTTCGACGGCGATCTCATCACCCGCATCGAGGAGTACGCCAACTTCGTGCCCGCCGCTCAGGACGACGCCATCAGCGCATGACGTAGCCCTGATCTGAGCGTTCCAGCCGGCCGGTCGGGCCAGCTGGAACGCTCAGTCACACCGGCCGGGACCGCCGCGGGGTTCTCGGTCATGAACACACCGAGCATCCGTACGATGCCCACTGCCCCAGCTTCGTCGTCGACCACCGCCGCAGGGCCACCTGCTCCAACGAGGTCCGATCCAGCCGGAACGGCTCCTGAGGGAATCGAACGTCACGAGCGACCTGCTCATCAGAGAGAAATTCGAAGGGCATGGCCCAGGAACGTAAGCCTGCCAACCAGCCCAAACCCGGCCCCGAAACCAAGATCAAGCCCCTACCGCTGATCCCTGCACTCAGCCTCCTCGAAGGCCGATCTTGGCGATGAACACGGCGAGGTTCGCGACGGTCCGCTGGATCTTCTCCTCCAGGGTGAGCGACTCGTGGAGCCGCGCACCGACGCCCGCGTCCTTCTTGCCCCGCACGTACAGCGGGCAGGCGAGGTCGCTGCATATGTAGGCGCCCACGGAGTTGCCCTGCTGCCCGGCCTTGCCCGCCTTCGCGGCGACCATCAGCGAGACGCCTCCGGTGTGGGTGGTCATGCATAGCGAGCACATACTGCGCAGCGTCTGCCAGGAGGTGGCACTGGGGCAGCGCAGCGCGAGTGCCACCAGGCGGCCGTCCAGCTCGGTGGCGAGGTAGGCGCGGTCGGGGGCCTGGGGATCTCGCCAGCCGAGGAAGTCCAGGTCGTCCCAGGGGCGCTCGGCCAGGTCGCGAGGGACGGACAGGCGCTTCGCCTCGCCCTTGGTGCAGTTCACGAACGCGGCGCGGATCTCTTGCTCGGTCAGCGGGTTCATGAGCGGTAGGCTAATTTGCCTAAAACTGTTAGGCAAATGCATAATGGCTGCCGCTAGATGGGAGAAGGGTTATGGTTCGAGCAGGGCTGACCACAGAACGTCTGACCCGGGCGGGGGCAGAACTGGCCGACGAGGTCGGCTTCGACCAGGTGACCGTCTCGGCGCTCGCCCGGCGGTTCGATGTCAAGGTCGCGAGTCTGTACTCACACCTGAAGAACTCCCAGGACCTCAGAACCAGGATCGCCCTGTTCGCCCTCGAAGAACTCGCTGACCGGGCCGCTGACGCCCTGGCCGGGCGCGCCGGCAAGGACGCCCTGGCCGCCTTCGCGAACGTCTACCGCGACTACGCACGGGAGCACCCCGGCCGCTACGCCGCGGCCCGGCTCAGGCTCGACCCCGAGACGGCGGCCGCCAGCGCCGGCAGCAGGCACGCACATATGACGCGGGCGATCCTGCGCGGCTACGACCTGACGGAGCCGGACCAGACGCACGCGGTCCGGCTGCTGGGCAGCGTCTTCCACGGCTACGTCAGCCTGGAGCTGGCCGGAGGCTTCGACCACACCGACGTCGACTCGCAGGAATCCTGGTCCTGGATCGTGGATTCCCTCGACGCCCTGCTGCGGAACTGGACCGCACCTTGACCGGCAGCGGTCCGCCGCGCCCCGGCGCATCTGAACAGTCCGGAAATCTTGATCAACAGGCTGAGGCAATGAACACCGAGCACGACTGGATCACCACACCCGTCACCGCAGACATCCTGCGCGGCGTCCTCGACGTGGAACGCACGGCGCACGGCCTGCTGCCGCACCGACTGCCCGCTCGGGCTCGCCGGCAGATCCCCGACGACCAACTGGCCATGGCCGAGGCCCAGCCGTCCGGCGTGCGGTTGGCCGTCCGCACCCGGGCCACCACCATCGAACTGGACACGCTGCCCACCAAGAGGGCCTACCGAGGTTTCCCGACCCCGGCGGACGGCGTATACGACCTGCTGGTCGACGGCCGTCTCACTGCCCAGGCCACGGTGACCGGCGGCAATGTCCGCACGATCGACATGGCCACCCAGTCCGTCGAACTGCGCGAAGGGCCTGTCGGCACCGCCCGCTTCACCGATCTGCCCGCGCGTGACAAGGACGTCGAGATCTGGCTTCCGCATACGGAGATCACCGAGCTGATCGCCCTGCGCACCGACGCCCCGGTCGAGCCGGCGCCGGACAGCGGGCGCAGGGTGTGGCTGCACCACGGCAGCTCCATCAGCCACGGCTCGAACGCCGCCCACCCGACCGCCATCTGGCCGGCCCTGGCCGCCGCCCAAGGCGGAGTGGAGCTGGTCAACCTGGGGTTCGGCGGCAGCGCGCTGCTCGACCCGTTCACCGCCCGCGCGATGCGGGACACCCCCGCGGACCTGATCAGCCTCAAGATCGGCATCAATATCGTCAACGCCGACGTGATGCGCCTGCGCGCCTTCACCCCTGCGGTCCATGGCTTCCTCGACACCATCCGCGAAGGGCATCCCACCACACCGCTGCTGGTCGTGTCCCCCATCCTGTGCCCGGTCCAGGAGGACACCCCTGGCCCCCTCGCGCCCGAGTTCGACGGCGGGACCTTGCGGTTCAAGGCCACGGGCGACCCCGCCGAACGCGCCGCCGGGCGCCTGACGCTCAACGTCATCCGCGACGAACTCGCCCGGATCGTCGAACAGCGGGCGGCTGACGACCCGAACCTGCACCACCTCGACGGCCGCGACCTTTACGGCGAGACGGACTACGCCGAACTGCCGCTGCCCGACGAGGTCCACCCTGACCCCGCCGGACACCGCCGCATCGGCGACAACTTCGCGCGGCTCGTGTTCGGCGCCGGCGGCCCCTTCGCCACCAAGACCGGCTGACCAGATCGCGGAAAGCTCATGGGTGGAGTACTCGCCGAACCGGTTGATGTGCTCGGCCAGAGGACCAGGTCCTCCCCTCAGCAACTGCCGCACGATCTTCGCTCCAGGGCGTTGTGGAAGATGACCGCGTTCGTGAGCAGCGCATGGAACGTCATCGTCTTCCCCTGCTCGGCCGTCGTGCGACATGCGCGACAGTGGGATCCACCGCGGCGAACCTCAGGGCCGTCGGCCGGATGGGAGTCGGCACTCGCCGAGCCGCCCCCCGGCGAGGTGAGGACGATGCGGCTGGACTCTCCCCCCATGGGAGGCCTCATGCTACTCCTGACGATCCTGGTAGCTGGTCAAGGAAGTAGCGGGGAGAGTGGGTGATCGTTTGATGAGTGCCGCGCCGCTGATCGCAACGACGAAGCGACGCCGTAGTCAGCGGCCGGAGCCGGAACCCGGCGAGCCGGCCCTGTGTCGCCTCGACGGCCACCAGCGCTCAGCATGACGGCACCCCCGCAGCCACCAGGCCCTGTTCTGACGGTGGTGCAGGATCTTCACATGGCGCGTGCCCGCCACGGCAGAAAGTATGGATGCGCTGGAGAACGGGCGTGTCGCCCCGGACAGTGACTGCGGGCACCCTGATAGCCCAGTTGTTGAGGAGAGCGACGTATGACCATCGTGACTGACATCGAGGCTCGCGGCATGCACCACTGCGAGACGACGGCGCTGGGGGTGCTGTTGCGGCATGAGGGACTTGATCTGTCCGAGCCCATGCTGTTCGGGCTGGGCTCGGGCCTGTCCTTCGTCTATTGGGACAGCAAGGGCATGGCGTTCCCCTTTCTCGGAGGCCGCGTCAAGCCTTTCGACCTCACCAGGAACCTGACTGCCAGGCTGGGGCTGACATTACTGGCCAAGGAGACCACCTCACCGCGTAAGGCGTGGGAGAACGTGGCGGCCCCCATCGATGCCGGGCGGCCGGTCGGCCTTCAGCTCGACTGCTTTCACCTGGAGTACTTCCGGTCCAAGGTGCACTTCGGCGGCCATGTCGTCGCCATGTACGGCTACGACGAGCACGACGTCTACCTGGTGGACACCGACCAGCAGGGAGGAGCGGTGCGCACCAGCCGGGCCAGCCTGGCCATGGCGCGGACCGAGCGAGGCCCGATGACCGCCAGAAACCGATCTTTCACCATCACCCTGCCGGAACACTCGCCCGGCTGGCAGGACCAGATCATCCCCGCCATCAGGGACTGCGCCGACGCCTTCCTTGCCGCTCCCATCGCGAACCTGGGCCACCGCGGCATCGAGAAAGCCGCCAAACAGGTGCCCACATGGCTGCTGCGCACCGGCAATCCGCAGCAGGACCTACCGCAAGCCGCCCTCCTCATGGAGAAAGCCGGCACCGGCGGCGCCTTGTTTCGCGCCCTCTATCGCGACTTCCTCGGCGAGTGCATCCAGCTGATCGACGACAGCAACCTCCGCGCCGGTCACAAGCTGTACGCCGAGGCCGCCACCCTGTGGACGGACGTGGCCATCTTGATCACGAAGGCTGGAGAGAGCGGCGACGTGGGGCATCTCGAGGAGGCCGGCGTCATTCTCCACGATCTTTCGTGCATCGAGAGGAATGCCATGCAGGTGCTGCGTCAGTTGTAGCTCCGCTTTTTCACATATCCGCGCTGCGATGAGTCGGGGCAGGTCATCTCTGCGACCGGGGCCAGGCCATCAGCGGTTCGATCAGCCAGGAAGGCAGCACCGGCACATCGCTCCCCATGTGATGATCGCGGCGCTGGTGGTTGTCTCGTCGGACAAGTGAGCGGCAGCCCCGTCACGGTCACGACGCTCCGCCGTAGAGCGCCCGGAAGTGCAGCAGCGTCTGATAGTCCGAGTCGGATTCCGTAAGCGTGTAGTCGTCCTCCAGGACGCCGTTCTCATCCCACTGCTTCGCCCACAACGTCATGCCGTACTCGTACTCGCCGTCCTCTGCGAGCTGCCCGTTCTTGTGCCACTCCCGCGCCCGCCCGTGCTTCGCCCCCCGCGCAAAAGTCGAGTCCACCATGGGCTGCCCCGACGGATACCACTCCTTCGTCGACCCCCACTGCAGACCCTCCCGGTAGGTCGTCTCGGACCTGAGGGCGCCGTCTTTCTCCGTGAACGCGACCCCGGTGAAGGGCACGTCGTCCAGGTGGTAGAGGCCGTCGTCTTCGTAGACGACTCGGTCTGCTGGGACTCGATCCATGGAGGCTTCCTAGCTGTCTTGTCGTCTGGTTCGACGGGCGCGTCCTGCCCGCTGCCGGCCCGCAAGCTCCTGCTACCGCTGGTGACTTGTGGTCTGATGCGATTCTGCCAAATCGCTGTGGTCGTCCGAGGAGCGCTGCCGGGCACGGCGGCATCTGTTCGGGGAGCCAGAGCACAGGTGTGGCGTCAGCAGGACCCAACCGATCCCCTCAACCCGTGGCTATTCGCGCGAGTGCCACTTGTGCGGCGAATACCTTGATGAAGTAGCGTGACCTGCGTGACTGCCGGGTCGGCCTTGGGCCACGCACCAGAGAGCAGCCCGGCTGACGCTTGATCGCCGGGCGGGCCCGCGGCCCGCCGTCTTCTTCTCCATTCAGTACGGCACAGCAGGAACCACCCATGGAGAAGGATGGATTTCAACAAGCAGGTCATCGACGAGTTCCGCGCCAACAATGGCCAAGTCGGTAGCTATGTCGAGGGAGCGAGGCTGCTCCTGCTCACCACCACCGGCGCCCGCTCGGGCAAGCCACACACGACCCCGCTCGTCTACCTACCCGACGGCGTCGAGCGCATGCTGGTCATCGCCTCCGCCGGAGGAGCGCCGAACAACCCGGCCTGGTACCACGATCTGAAGGCCAACCCGCGCGCCACCGTCGAGACTGGCGTCCTCATCTTCGATGTCGAGGCGGAGGTCCTGGAGGGCACCGAGCGTGACGCGGCGTTCGCCCGCGCGGTGGAAGGCGGCCCTGGCTGGGCCGACTACCAGGCCAAGACGACGCGCACCATCCCGGTCGTCGCACTTCGCGTGACTGGTCCGCCTCGGGATAGCGCCCCGTCGGGCGGTGCGTACCTCAAGCTGGTGCACGACGGCTTCCGCCGCGAACTCGCGCTGATCCGCAAGGAGCTGTCCGATTCAGGACGGCCAGGCCTGGGCGTACAGCTGAGGATCACCTGCTTGACCGTCTGCCAGGGCCTGCACCATCACCACACGGGCGAGGACACCATGATGTTCCCCAGCCTGGCCGAGCAGCATCCCTCGCTCGCTCCGACCTTGGAGCGGCTGGCCAAGGAGCACGAGCGCATCACCGTACTCCTGGAAGAGCTGAAGCAGGCCCTTTCCGGTGAGGATCCGCTGAAGGTACGGGCCGAGATCGAACGGCTCGTCGACGAGCTCGAAGCGCACCTGACGTATGAGGAGGAGCAACTGATCCCGATTCTCGACCTCGCCTGAAGTCAGCAGGCGATCGCCTCTGCCCGGGTGGCGCAGGCGCGACACCTCCGTGTCGGGGACGAGGGCGGCGCTCCGCCGCCCTCGTCCCCGTGGCGTCTATCTACCGTTGATGGCCACCTCGAGCAGGTCGATCGCCGACCCGTTCGCGTCGCCGTCGAACACCAGCTTGACGTACTGGGCCGAGGCGCTCAGCGGGTACCGGTTGGAGAAACCGAAGTCAGCGGTGCCCGTGGGGCCGTTGATCGTACCGGCGTCGTTCCATGACACGCCGTCGACGCTGGTCTGGATCTTGATGGTCTTGGGCGTGTTGAGATACTTCTGATCGAGCGAGTTGAAGTTGATGGCGATGTTCGAGATATCGGACTTCGCCTGGAGCTTGAACTGAATCCACGCCGCCTGGCCCGCCGGTGCCGACCACTTCGACTGGTCGAAGTGGATGCCCTCGATCGTTCGGCCGTCGACGAGGTCGGCCACCCCGTCCTGATCGTGACTCGAGGTGATCTCCGCGACCCCCGCGAGGTTGCGGTACGGCAGGAGGTCCAGGAAGACCCTGTTGGTCGTCACGGTCTTGCCGTCCACCGTCACGTCCGCCCACACGACTCCTCTCGTGGGCTTCTCCACAGCCGGTGTGGTGATCTTGTTGTGTTTGAAGGTGAACGTGTCCACTTCCTGGATGGCGACCGGCTTGTACTTGTCGCCGCCGGTCAGGTCGACGACGCCGCCATGCCATCTGATCTGCGCCGCGTCCAGCCCGATCGGTCCGCCCTTGGCCGACCTGCCTTCGATCTCGTAGCTCAGCCCGTCGTTCAGCGGAAACTCGCCGTATGCCTCCTTCCCTGCGACCAGCAAGGACGCCTCGATCATGTCCTCGCCCACGTGGATGACGTGGTCCCTGACTCGGACCTTCAGCGTGCCCTGCTTGGTGATGCCCTCATGCGTGCCGGCGACCGTGATGGTCGTCGTGCCGTTCGCTCCCGCGGTCACGACTCCCTTGCCATGCACCGCCGCTACGTCGGGATTCGCGCTGCTGTAGGTCACGTCCGAGAGCTGCGCCTTCAGCGCGGGATAGGTCATGTATCCCTCGGCACGGACCTTCAACATCGCGGGTGCGACCTGCTCGCCGGTCGCGAGGACGTCGGTCAGCTTGTACGTCCGGGCCGGATCATCGGTCACGATCTTGATGATCGTGTCGACCGGGTCCTCCCCCACGTCGGCCAGGTTGATCGACAGACTGTCTCCCCGCTGGCTGAACGAGGTGATCGGGACGTTTCTGTTCAGCCATGTCACCGACGTCACCCGATCGTCGACCGGGCCGATGGTCAGGGACCTGCCGGCGATCGCGTCGAAGCCCTTCTTGCCGTCCGGCCCCTTCATGATGTGGAGGTAGATGGTGTTGTCCCGGGCGGTCGCGTAACCCCACTGCGGGCCGGTCGCGCCGTTCGGGAAGGCGAACTTCTCGTAGTTTCCTCGCCCGTCGTCGTCGTAGCCGTAGCCGGACAGGAAGTACGGCGTCGTTCCGGTCGTGGACTCGTGCTTTTCTGGACTGCCGTCCGGCGCGAACCAGCCGACCAGGTTCTCCCTGACGTCGATGAATTCCTGGGCGGCCTTCGGGTACCTGGTGGCGATTTCCTGGGGCGAGTGCCAGTTGGGCCCGCGGCTGTCGATGATCGACTGATCGTTGTTGTCCGCGTAGCCCCGCCCGGCGTTCATGACCATCTCCTTGGCCACCTGCCGGTAGTCATCACGTTTGCCGTAGTACGGCGACAGTTCGTCTCTGGTGTGGATCATCTTCCACGGTTCCATGACCGTCCGCTTGAGAAGATGGTTCCGAGCCGTGTTGGCATAGATTCCCGACGCCTCGTCGGTTCGGAGATCAGGGTCGCCGTACTCCTCGCCCCAGGCGTTGGAGTTCACGATGATTCCGTCGGAGTAGTTGCGGATGCCGCTGTAGACGACGTCGAAGTTCTCTGTCCTGTGCCCCTGGGGGCCGTCGAAGTACAGGTAGCTCGGGTCATAGCGGCGAATGAGGTCGGCGATGTCCTGGACGGTTCTGTCAGTGGTCTGGGACGCGTAGTAGAGGCCGAACCTGACTCCCTGGCGTTTTACTGCCTGCTCGAACCTCTTGATGCCGTCGACGACGTTCCCGTGCCCGTCCTTCGGATAGTAGATGTGCCGATCGCTCTTGGGGTCACAGAACTTCGAAGGCCAGAAGTAGGCCTGCTGGTTCGTTTCGACCGACACCAGCGAGTGTCCTTCGCTCTTCGCTCTGGCCGCCCATCGGTCGACGGAGAAGTTCGGATCGACAAAGGAGTTGTACACGGCGGTGGCATGCGTCAGAGCACCGACTCTGCCCTCTTCGAACCACTTGTTCGGACGTTCCTTCACGGTGATGGTGAAGTCCTTGGTGGCGCGGGTCCCCTTGCTGTCGGCCACCTGCACGGTGAAGTGATAGTCGCCGGGTTCGGCGTTGACGCTGATGACGCCCTTGGTGCTGTTCAGGTCGACCTTCCCGTCGACCAGCCCGTCCGCGATCGTGCCGTCGGAGTTCAGCTCCAGGCCATCGGGCAGCTTCCCGCCGACCACCTTCCAGGTGTATCCCGGCGTGCCTCCGGCGGCCATGAACTGGAACGCCGACGCCGAGACACCATAGGCGTTGCCGGTGGCGGACTTGTTCCAGACGTAGGGCCATTCCTTGTAGCCGGTCGGCAGGGCCTTGGTCGCGTCGCCCGACAACCCCTGCGACACGATCTTCAGGGTCTCCGACGGCCCCACGACGGAGTTGACCAGGCCGTCTATCCGGTTACCCGCCTGATCCGTCACCCGGCCGTAGAAGCCGAGATACGCCACGTTCTTGTCCTGCGCCACCGGCACACCGTTCGCGTTCACGTCCTCCGTGTAGGTGTGCCTGATCTGGATCATCAGCTTGTTCCAGCCCTGCCGCAGGTGGACGGCGCTCTTCGTGAGGTCCTTCTGCACCTCCGCGGGCGTGCTCGGATCCGTCATGCACCGGTCGTTGGCGTAGAGCCGGTACGAGCCGCTCGCACCGACGTTGACATACGCCTGCTGCTCGACCGGGCTGTAGACGTAGGTGTGCGCGTACACGTACTTGTTCCTCGTGTCCACGCCCTGCTTGACCGTGTAGTACCCGTAGAGATCCTGGTAGTCGTCATAGTTTCGGTTGTAGACACGGTCGTCGAAGTACTCCCACGTCCGGCTTTCGCCGCCGAAGCTCAACGCCTCGCCGACGCCCGGAGTGATCTTCGTCTTCCCGTCGACGGGTTCCGCCCTGTTGTAGACCTCGATCTCGGAGATTCCGGTGATCGACGGGTACGGCACGCGGCCCTTGTCGATCTCGACCTTCATCTCGCGCACGTTCTTCAACCCGGGCCGTACCGAATACACGGTGGGCTCGGACGGGCTGGCGGATGTGCTGTTGACCTTGCCGGATTCAACCTTGCTGCCATCGTCCAGGGTGAAGGTGAGGTGATACCAGTCGTTCACGTGCCGCGAATCACCCCACTGCGCGATCCGCACCTCGTTGAGCGCGACGGGCTCGCTCCATTTGAGGTTCACCCATGGGCTGGAATCATTTTCGGTGACCCACTGCTTCCTGGTGTCACCGTCGACCAGATACGCGACCGGATTCACCGCCAGAGTCGATGACGATGCCGTGATCTCCGACGCCTTGGGCGCCTGGTTCACCAGCTCCCCGGCCTCGCATTCATAGAGCTTGTCGGCCACCGGGGAATCGAACGGGCCCGACACCAGCCAGGAGTTGATGAACGGCGCGTTCCCGGCGGCCTGCTGCGCATACGCCGTCGTGTTGACAGGGCCGAGGAGCAGCGCCGCGACGATCACGGCGCCTCCACCTAACATAGTGGCGATTTTTCGCATTGTTCCAGAATCTTTCTACCCTGCGGGCTGTCAGGCCTTGAGGCTTCCGGCCGACAGTCCCGACCGCCAATACCGCTGCAGGACGATGAAAGCGATGACGAGGGGAACGACCGAGATCAGCGAGCCGGTGACCACGATGTCGTACCAGGGCTGGTCTCTCAGTTGGCTGTTCCAGAAGTAGAGCCCGAGCGTGAGCGGCCAGAGCTTGTCGTCGGCGAGCATCATCAGCGGCAGGAAGAAGTTGTTCCAGATTCCGACGAACTGGAACAGGAAGATGGTGACCAGGGCGGGCGACATCAACCGCAGTGCGACGGTGAAGAAGATGCGCAGTTCGCCCGCGCCGTCTATCCGTGCGGCGTCGGTCAGGTCGTCGGGTACGGAGGCCGTCGAGTACACCCGCGCGAGGTAGACCCCGAACGGGGTGACGACGCTCGGGATCAGCACCGACCAGTACGTGTTGACGACCCCCGCGGATGTGGCGAGCAGGTAGAGCGGCAGGGCGAGCAGCGGCGGCGGGATCAGCACCGCGCCCATGATCACTGCGAACACCCCCTCCCTGCCTCGGAACGGGTACTTCGCCAGGGCGTATCCAGCCATCGCGGCAATGAGCGTCGCCGTCAACGCGCCCCCAGCCGAATACAGCAGACTGTTGAACATCCAGCGAGAGAAGCTGCCGTCGCTGTGCTCGAAGACCTTGGCCACGTTGCCGGCGAGGTTCTGGTTCGCGCCGAACCAGAAACCGTTGGTGCCGAACAGGTCGCCGTTGGACTTGGTGGCCGAGACGAACAGCCACCAGACGGGCAACAGGAAGTATCCGGCGATCGCCAGCAGCAGCACCACGGTGCTCAACTGAGCGGCCGAAGATCCACGGTGCTCGGCCGGACGTGCGGCCCGCCGCGAGCCGGCCTCATTCTGTTCGCTCATCACGATCCCCTGCTGCTCAGACGCAGGAAGCCATAGGACAGGACGAACGTCGCGAGAGCCAGCACCACCGCGATCGCCGCGGCGTAGTTGTAGTCGTTGAGACCGAAAGCCGCCTGGTAGGAGAGCATCACCGGGGTGTAGCTGTTGCTGATCACCGAGGTCATGGAGCGCAGCACCATCGGCTCGCCGAACAGTTGCAGTGTGCCGATGATGGAGAACACGCCGGTCAGGGTGAGTGCGGGACGCAGCAGAGGGATCTTGATGTGCCAGGCGATCCGCACGCCGGAACAGCCGTCCACCTCTGCCGCCTCGAACAGCTCGCGCGGGATGGACCGCAGAGCCGTATGGAGGATCACCATGTTGTATCCCGTCCAGGACCAGGTGACGATGTTGCCGATCGAATAGAGGATCGTGTCGGCGGTGAGGAAGTCGACCTTGACGCCGGCGTCCTCTCCGAGACCGACCAGCGGGCTGATTCCGGGTACGTAGAGAAACGACCACAGAACTGCTGCGATCACTCCCGGGATCGCGAACGGCAGGAAGTACGCCAGCCGGAGGAAGCGCCCGAACCGCACCGCCTGGGAGTCCAGCAGGAGCGCCAGCAGCAGGGCGAGCCCGAGCATCACCGGCACCTGGATCAGGCCGAAGGCCAGCACCCGGAGCACACTGGTGACGAACGAGTTGTCCGCGAAGACCCGTGCGTAGTTGAAGAGGCCGGCGAAGACGGTCTCGGCCGGCCCCAGCCCCAGCCCGGAGCGCTTCACCCGGAGCAGGCTCTGGTAGACCGCGTACCCGATCGGCAGCACGAAGACGGCTGTGAACAGCACGGCGAACGGCGCGAGCAGCAGGGCCGCCGTGCGGCGGCGACGGATCGCGGCGCCGGGCCGGTTCCGGCCGCGGCTCCCGGGTGATGCCGCAGGGCGCTCCACCCGTGGAAGGGATTCGACCTTACGGCTCATCCTTCGACCTTCAGGCCCTTCGACTTCAGCGCCTCCACCGTCTTCGTCTGCAGGACGTCCAGCTGGGCGGGCAGGGTGCCCTTACCGGAATAAGCGGTGTTGACCGCGTCGGTCAGGTCGGCGCCGAACTGCGACTGCGTCGGCCCCCACTGCCAGCTCGTGTCGGTGTTCTGTGCGGCCTCGGCGAACACCTTGAAGATGTTCTGGCCACCGAAGTACTCCACGCCCGTGTTCACCTCGGGCAGTGACAGGCCCGCGGTGGCGGCCGGGTAGATTCCCGTCACCTTGATCAGGTTCTTCAGGCTGTCGGGGTTGGTGCTCATCCAGGTGGCGAACTCGACCGCTTCCTTCTTGTTCTTGCAGCCCTTCAGCACGGCCGTACTGGACCCGCCCTCGTTGCCGAACTTCTTCTCCCCCGCCCTCCACTGCGGCATGGGAGCGACGGCGAACTTGCCCTTCGCGCCCGGGGCGTTCTCCGCGATCAGTGGATGCAGCCACACCGCGCCGATCGCGGTCGCGACCTTGCCGGACTGCAGCGCACTCCACCATGCGGCGCCGTAGCCCTCGTCGGTGACGTTCACCAGCTTCTTGTCGATGAGGCCCTGCCAGTAGTCGGTGACCTGCTTGGTCTGTGCGGCGTTGACGGTGACCTTCCAGGTGTCGCCTTCGGCCGCGAACCACCTGGCCCCGTTCTGCCAGGCCAAGCCGGCCAGGTCGACCGATCGCAGGTTCAGGATGTACGCCTTCG
This sequence comes from Nonomuraea sp. NPDC000554, assembly GCF_040300065.1. Classification (NCBI taxonomy): domain Bacteria; kingdom Bacillati; phylum Actinomycetota; class Actinomycetes; order Streptosporangiales; family Streptosporangiaceae; genus Nonomuraea; species Nonomuraea sp. NPDC000554. The sequence continues at coordinate 38,965 of NZ_JBEPDC010000022.1, forward strand.
CGTCGGCCTGACGCAGCTTCTCGGCCGCCTTGGCGTACTCGTCCCATGTCTTCGGCACCTCGATGCGGTACTTGTCGAAGATGTCCTTCCGGTAGTACAAGGCCGTCGGGCCGGTGTCGACCGGGATGCCGTACGTCCGGCCGGCGATGGAGACCTGGTTCCAGGTCCATGGGATGAACTGCCCCCGTGCGCTGCCGGCCTCGCCGGTGACGTCCTCCAGGGCGTTCTCGAGCAGGAACGTCGGCACTGACTCGAAGCCGATCTGCGCCAGGCAGGGGGCGTTGCCGGCCTTCACCGCGGAGAACATCTTGTCGTACCCGCCCTTGCCGCCCGAGGGCAGCTTGTTGAACGTGACCTGGATGTCCTTGTGGCTGGCGTTGAACCGTTCGACCGACTTGTCGTATCCGGGCGCCCATCCCCAGAACTCAAGCTTGATGACGGACGAGGACGAACCGGGGTCGTTGCCGCCGCATGCCGTCACGGCGAGCGGCACCACCAGTAAGGCCGCGGCCGCTTTCCTGATCGCCGTCTTGTTCACAGGTGTTTCTCCTCTTTCAGGGCATGCCGTGCGGGCCGCCGTTGGTGGTCGGCACCACCGGCGGCCTCGGACGGGCTCGCGCTAGCGGTTTCGGACGGTGAGGGTGTAGGTGATCGGCGCGTCCGGGAGGGCTCCGCCGTTGCGGGCGGTGATGGTGAACTTCCTGGCGCCGGGCTGGGTGGGGATGCCGGTGATGGCGCCGGTGTCCTTGTTCAGGGTCAGCCCGTCCGGCAGCCGTCCCGAGGTGATCTCATACCGGACCGTCTGGGGGGTGCTGGAGGTCACCTTGGCCTCGTACAGCTTGCCGAGCTGGGCATTCGGGGGCCGCGGCGTGGTAAAGCCCGGGGCGGGGGCCTTGACTGCCTGGGCCTCACCGACGGGGTTGCCGGCTGCGTCCAGCCGCTGAAGTGACCACGCCTGACCGGCGGTGATCTCCTCCAGATGCCAGTTGGCGGTGAGATCGGCCATCAGTTTCTGCTGGGCGGGGGTGAAGGCGCCGGCGTTGACGGCCGACTCCCATCTCTTGATCGCGGCCAGGATGGCCGACGTGTTCGAGCCCGACGACAGGCTGCTCAGATTCGTCTCGTACCACCCGAAGGTGGCGCCGAGCGATGCGGCACGGGCCAGGTTCGTCTCGGTCTTCAGCTCGGTGTCGTTGCCGTTGATCGGCAGCGAGCCCGCCATCGGAGGAAGGAAGTTGGCCCGGTAGTAGTCGTTGTTCCAGCTGATCTGCTTGTAGTCGGAGTCCGGCCAGCCGAGCCCGCCGTAGTTGAGCCGCGACTGGGCTTCCCAGGTGTTGCCGGAGACGTTGCTGGCCTCGGTGATGAAGCCGTCGACGGAGTCGAGTTTGCGGTAGACGGCGTTGACGAGATGGGCGAAGCCCCGGGCGTCCCAGCCGGTGTAGGACAGCGATTCCGATCCGTCGTAGGAGATGGTCCGGATGCCGGTGGTGTTGACCATGGCGGCCAGCCGGATAGCGATCTCGTCGATGATCGGCAGACCGCCGATCGCGCCGCCGTAGCCGTTCATGATGACCCGGGTGGCGCCGGTGCCGGCCGGGTAGGCCGCGGCGGCAGACCCCCACTGCCCGCGTGACACTCCGGTGAACTGCCACTCGGTGTCGCTGAGCTTGGTGACGCCGGTGAATGCGACGAACTCGTCACCGATGCGCAGCCGTTTGCCGTAGACGTCGCCCGAGTCGCCGTCCGCGTACAGCGTGGTGTCCGCCCGTCCGAGCGGGCGGGTCAGCTTGACGGTCTTGCCCACCGCCAGTCGCGAGTCGGCCGGCGGCGGCGACACGTACGGGTCCCGTGGATCGAGGAAGTCGGCCAGGGTGTGGACGCCCACCCTGACTCCCTCCTTGGCCGCATCGGCCACCAACTGGGTCGCGCCCGCGTCCGAGCCCCCGAAGTCGCCGTTGAACTGGTAGTGGCCTGTTGTCACCCAGGGACCGGCCGCATTCTGCACCGAGTAGAGATTCTTGATCCCTGCCTGCTTCGCGAACTTCACAGCGGTTGGGAGGCTATTGCCGTTCAGGTCGTGGAGGGCGAGAACCGATTGCCGGGTAGCCTGAGCGACCTTCTGCCACTGCCCGTCGATGGTCGGGTAGGGCAGGCTCTGATCCTGTGCGATCTGGCTGAGAACGCTGAGTGCGAGATCTGGCGCGGCGCCGAACAACGCCAGCTTCGATCCGATGATCTGTCCGCCGGGCCCCTCGATCGGTCCGACCGGGATCTGGTTCCGCCTGACCCGAACCTTGCTGTAGTCATAGCTGTAGGCGCGCAGGATGCTTCCCCACGTGGTCTTCGCTGCCACGCTCCACTCCGTCTGGGTGCCCAGCGAGCCGAAACCGCTCTGCGTGAGGTCCGCGCCGAATCCATAGGAGTCGTACTCCGGTGGCCAAGATCCCACGGTCTTGTCGTTGAGCGGACGCAGCCCGAACCGGAACGTGTCGTCGCCGACCGCCCCGACGTTTTCACCGACGGTCTGGGTGACCTTCGTCGGCAGCGGACCCCACAGCAGCGTCTGCACGTCCGCACCGGGTGCGGGGGTCAGGCCGACGACCTCCAAGGTCGAGTAGGTCGGGAGTGTGACGACCTGCACGTCGACCGTCGCCTTGCTGGTGCGGAACGTCAGCATCTTGCCGTGCTGAGAGAGCTCCACCTTGGTGGGCACCGCCCGCTGCCCGTCGGCGACCACGCTCACCAGCGGGACCGACTTCCCCGGCGCGAGATAGTCGGCACCGGTTCGGGTGTCCACCAGGCTGGTCACCAACCCTGTGTCGCTCAGCCCGATCGCCAGGTAGCCCGCGCCGATCCGCACGCCGTCGGCCGCCGCGGCCGCGGGGATGGGTAACCCCGCACTGCCGCAGGTGACGATGACCGCGGCGATGACCGCCGTGGCACCTCGGATTCTCACCATCTGCACTCCTGATCTTCGCCGAATTGGCTACTCCAGCGCCGGGTGAACGAGCCGTGGGTGCCATCGCAGACATGTATCAGATCTATGCATCGGCCAAGCAGGCCTACGAGCGGGAACTCGCCAGGCATCTCACCTGGTCAACCGGGTCTGGTCTCGCCCAGGCGCGGTTTCCTCAGTATGCGGCGCAACATCCATCAGGTCAATAGATCAGTATTATTTGGGCTCCAGCTGGCTATAAACCCTAAAAATCGGAGTAGCCGATCCCCGGACTGGTGGGGGCGCGAACGAGGCCGTCGGGGCCGATCGCGGGTTCGCGGATCACCGGGTTGGTGTAGACGAGGGACTCGTAGTAGGTGGTGTTGGGGATGGCCATGCACAGGTGGGCGTTGACGATGCCCGTTCCGTGGACCTCTGCCCGGAGCTGGAAGCTGTCGGCGAGGTGGGCGATGCGCATGGCGCCGGTGATGCCTCCCTTGTACTGGGCGCTGGTGCGGACGTATCCGGCCGTGTTGGCCACGATGAAGTCGGCGACGTTCATGTGCGCGCCGTCGGAGGTCTCGGCGACCAGGAGAGGGACGGTGACGCGTTCGGCGAGCCACCGGTAGGCGGTCACGCTGAACTCGCGGATCGGCTCTTCGTACCAGGTGTATCCGGCTTCGGACAGCGCCTGTCCGAGGTAGAGGGCGTCGGTGAAGTCGAAGCCGGCGGAGCCGTCGTACATGAGGGGGACCTCGTCACCGACGTGGGCCCGCAGCTTCTGGCACAGCTCGGCGTCGGCGCGGGCGTCGCCCCAGGCGTGCAGCTTGATCGCCTTGTAGCCGAGGTCCAGGCACTGGTCGGCGACGTCGAGGTACTCCTCCACGCTGGAGAAGGTCACCGTGCTGGCGTAGGCGGGGATCGCGTCCCGGTAGGTGCCGAGCAGTTGGTGCACGGGCAGGTTCGCGGCCTTGCCCGCCAGATCCCACAGCGCGACGTCGACCAGCCCGAGCGCGTAGATGGGGAGTTCCTCGATGCGGTCGAGCTCCCACAGGCGCTGCCAGAGGAGTTCGCGCCAGAGCGGGTCACGGTTCAGCAGGTCCTCGCGGATCCGGCGCTGCACCAGGTCCGCCACGATCACTCCGCGCCGCGTGTGCGCCTCTCCTATCAGGCCGGCGTCGGTGTGGATGCGCAGGATGCCGCCGACCACCGGCCCTTCCGAGCCGGGGAGTCCGGCTCGCCAGCGGAAGGGCGGCTGCGCGGGCAGATCGACGAGTTCGACGGTGACATCAGTGATTCGCATGGGTTCCTTCGTGTGGGAGGTCATCAGAACGAGGCGTCGTCGCTGGGAAAGAGACGGTGACGGATCTCCTCTTGGAACTGCGCCATCGTCATGTCGATGTGCCGGGTCATGAGCGCCACGGCCTGCTCCTCATCGCCGGAGGCGACGGCGTGGGCGATCGCCAGATGCTGATCGGCGGCCACCACGAGCGATCCGCTCGCGACCCCCGCCAGCCCGATGATGCTGACCTGCCGTTGGAGGCGCTGCACCGATTCGACGGTCGCCAGCAGGAACATGTTGGACGCCGCGTCCGCGACCTCCCTGTGGAACTGCTCGTCGGACCGGTTGAAGGCTTCGATGTCGTTGCGCGCCGCGGCCTCCGCCGACAGCTGCGCCGCCTCGCGCAGCGCCTTCACCTGTGCGGGTACGGCTCGCTGCGCCGCCAGGCGGGCCGTGGCGGACTCGATGTGCCGCCGGAACGCGAACATCTGGTCGACCTGCCCGATGTCCGCGGGCAGGAACTGCGCGAACGACTCCCGCAGAGAGGCGTCCTCAGGCTCGGCGACGTAGATGCCCCTGCCCTTCTGCACGCTCAGCCTCTTCACCGCCGAAAGGATCTTCACCGCCTCCCTCACGACCGTCCTGCTCATCTGTACGGCATCTGCCAGATCCTTCTCCGTCGGCAGACGGTCTCCTGGCCTGAGCCGCTCACGGACGATGTACTCGAGAATCCGCTCCGCCGCGATCTCGTAACCGGGCCGGTAGTTGGCCTCTGAGCTCGACTGTTGCGGTAGCACAGCTGATTGGTTCAATCCCTTCCCCGCCTCTCATCCGATCTGCATACGGGTGCATCTTAACCCTAATGTTTCGGATCTATAGGCCACCGCCCTGGCGGTGAATCGCATCTAAGGGTTGACTCGGGTGGATCGACTATCCCAGACTACGGAGCACACAGCACCGCAAACCCTCCCCATACAGCGGATTCATCGGCGACGCGACTCCCCAGCCGCGGCCAGAGATGTATCAGATCAATCCTCTCCGGAAGGAGCCTTGTATGCATGCAAAGCCACGATGGAGGTCGTCAGTCGTGGTGGCGGGGCTCCTGCTGAGCGCCGCCGCGTGCGGTGGCGGCGCTGACTCCGGCGACGGGAAGGTCCAGCTCAGCTACCGGATCTGGGACAAGAACCAGCTGCCCGCCATGCAGCGCATCGTCGACAAGTTCCAGGCGACCCACCCGAACATCCGGGTCGGCATCCAGCTCACCGCCAGCCAGGAGTTCTGGACGAAGCTCCAGGCCGACGCGACGGGAGGCAGCGCGCCCGACGTCTTCTGGATGAACGGCCCGCACGCCCAGCTGTACGCCTCCAACGGCGTGCTGCTGCCTCTCTCTGACGCGATCAAGAGCGGGCAGGTGAACCTGTCCAACTATCCCGAGGCGTTGTCCCGGATCTACAGCTACCAGGGCACGCAGTACGGCGTGCCCAAGGACTTCGACACGGTGGGGCTCTGGTACAACAAGAAGCTCTTCGACGCCGCCAAGATCAAGTATCCCGACGACACGTGGACCTGGCAGACCGTCGCCCAGGTCGCGCGCAAGCTGACCGACGCCTCCAAGGGCGTCTACGGGATCGCGGCCCCGGCCTTCGGCCAGGAGAACTACTACAACACCATCTTCCAGGCGGGCGGGCAGGTCATCTCGCCCGACGGTAAGTCCTCGGGATACGACCAGCCCGCCGCGGTCGCGGGCCTGCGGTTCTGGACCGATCTGATGAAGGCGGGGGTGTCCCCGTCGCTGAAGTCGATGACCGACACCTTCCCCTCCCAGCTCTTCGAGTCCGGCAAGATCGGGATGTACTACGGCGGCTCCTGGAACGCCATCGCCTTCGCCCAGAACAGCGCCGTCAAGGACGGTGTGGACGTCACGGTGCTGCCGAAGGGGACCAAGAGGGCCGTCGTGATCCACGGCCTGGCCAACGTCGCCTACGCCAAGACCAAGCACCCCAAGGAGGCGACCGAGTTCATCACCTTCCTGGGCTCGAAGGAGGCGGCCGACATCCAGGCCCAGGCCGGAGCCGTCATCCCCGCCTTCAACGGCACCCAGGACGCCTGGGTCGACTCCATGCCCCAGTACCACCTGCGCTCGTTCCTGGACCAGCTGGCCTACGCGGTGCCGTTCCCGACGTCGAAGAACACCGACGCCTGGCAGACGCAGGAGCCCACGATCCTGGGACCCGCCTGGTCGGGCGAGAAGGACGTCGACACGGCGGCCAAGGAACTGGCGGCGGCGATGAACACGGCGCTGGGCAAGGAAAAGTGATGTCTTCCAGGCGCGGTGCCGAGCACGCGTGGGCCTACGCCATGGTCGCGCCCATGACCATCGGGCTGGCGGTGTTCTACCTGTGGCCCATCGCGCAGACCTTCTACTACAGCTTCACCGAAACGGGTCCCTTCGGAGGACATACCTGGGTCGGAGCCGCGAACTACCGCGCCCTCGTCGACGAACCGGCAGTGGCGCAAGCGGTGACCAACACCCTGGTCTACGCGGCCATCCAGCTCGCAGGAATCCCCCTGGCGATCCTGGTGGCCGCCCTGTTGAACAGGCCCGGGCTCCGCGGGCGCTCGATCTACCGGACGCTGTACTTCCTGCCGGTGGTCACGATGCCGGTGGCCGTGGCCATGCTCTGGCGATGGATGTACAACGGCGACTACGGCGTGGTGAACTACCTGCTCTCCCTGGTCGGAGTGGCGGGACCGCACTGGGCAGCCGACCCGTCCGTCGCCCTGTACGCCCTGGCCGCGATCGGCATCTGGATGGCCCTCGGCTACAACATGGTGATCTTCCTGGCCGGGCTCCAGGGCATCCCCACCGACTTCTACGAGGCCGCCGCGATCGACGGGTCGAGCCCGGCCCGGACGTTCTTCCGCATCACGGTGCCGCTGCTGAGCCCGAGCATCTTCTTCGCCACGGTGCTCACGATGATCAATTCGCTGCAGATGTTCGACCTGGCCTACATGATGATGAGCACCCCAGGCAGCGCGGCGGGCACCGCCAACCCCGCGCTCCCCCGGGTCCGCACCATCGCCTACCTCTTCTACCAGAAGGCGTTCGTCGAGCACGATCTCGGTTTCGGGGCCGCGGTCGCCTTCGTCCTGCTCGCGTTCATCCTCGTCATGACCGCCCTCCAGTTCCGCCTCCAGCGCAGGTGGGTGCACTATGCGTGACGGAACGGTCGGCGCTCGACGGCCTGCGGCCTCGGTCGCCACCCACGTCGTGCTCGGAGCCGGCGCCCTGGCCATGGTCGGGCCGTTCGTCTGGCAGCTCCTCACGTCCCTGAAGACGTTCAGCGAGACCACGCGGGTCCCGCCGACGCTCCTTCCCCAGCAGTGGGAGTGGGGCAACTACGCGCGCGTCTTCGACGTCCTGCCCTTCCAGCAGATGTTCCTCAACACCGCGCTCATGACCGCCGGACGGACCATCGCCCAGCTGGTGCTGTGCTCGCTGGCCGCCTACGCCTTCGCCCGGATGCGTTTCAGGGGCAACAACCTGCTCTTCGGGTTGTTCCTGTCGGTGCTCATGGTGCCCAGCCAGCTCTTCCTGATCCCGCAGTACCTCATCATCCAGGACCTGGGCTGGGCGAACACGCTGCAGGGACTCATCGTGCCCGGGATGTTCAGCGCGTTCGGCACGTTCCTGCTCAGGCAGTTCTTCCTCGCGCTGCCGCGCGACATCGAGGAGGCCGCCCGGCTGGACGGCGCCAACCCGCTCCGGGTGTACTGGCACATCGCGCTCCCCCTGGCCAAGCCCGGGCTGATCGCGCTGACGATCCTGACGGCGCTCTGGTCGTGGAACGACCTCATGTACCCCCTCGTCGTCACCACCGATCCGAGCACGATGCCGCTCTCGGTGGGCCTGGCGACCCTGCAGGGCGAGCACTTCACCGACTACTCGATGCTCATGGCGGGCTCGATCATGGCGACCATCCCCATGATCGCCGCGTTCGTCCTGCTGCAGCGTCACTTCGTTCAGGGCATCGCCTTCACCGGTAGCAAGGGTTGACCGCATGAATGATCTGAGACTCGGTGTGATCGGCCTCGGCGTCCGCGGCGAGCTGGCGGACCTGGCTCATCGTCCCGCGGCGGGTTCCCGGGTGGTGGCCTGCTGCGATCTGGATCCGAAGGCGTTGTCGGGCGTCAGGGACCGGTTCGGGCCCGATGTGCGCACCACGACCGACCATCGCGAACTCGTGGCGGCCGGGCTCGACGGGGTGCTGGTCCTGACTCCGGATCACACCCACGAGGGCATCGCGCTGGACTTCCTGTCCAACCGCGTGCCGGTGTTCCTCGAGAAGCCCATGGCGATCACCACCACCGGTTGCGACCGCCTCCTCGCCGCCGCCCAGGCCTCCGGCACGCGCCTCTACGTGGGGCACAACATGCGCCACCTGCCCGTCGTCATGGCCATGCGCCAGCTGGTCGAGGAGGGCGCCATCGGACAGGTCAAGGCCGTCTGGTGCCGCCACTTCGTCGGCCACGGGGGCGACTTCTACTTCAAGGACTGGCACGCCGACCGGCGCAACACCACAGGTCTGCTGCTGCAGAAGGGCGCCCACGACCTCGACGTCATCCACTGGCTGGCCGGTGGATACTCCCGGCTGGTGACCGGCCTGGGCGGCCTGGTCGTCTACGGCGACATCGCCTCGCGCCGGGACCGCACCGGGGAGCGCATGACCGACTGGCTGGCGCCCGCGCACAACTGGCCACCACTCCAGCAGCGCGACCTCAACCCGGTCGTGGACGTCGAGGACCTCAGCATGATGCAGATGCGCCTGGACAACGGCGTCTTCGCCAGCTACCAGCAGTGCCACTTCACTCCGGACTCCTGGCGCAACTACACGATCATCGGCACCGAGGGGCGCATCGAGAACTTCGGCGATTCAGACGACGTGACCATCAAACTCTGGAACCGCCGCTCGGACTACCACGCGGACGCCGACGACTCGATCCACGTCCAGACGCCGGCGGGATCTCACGGCGGAGCGGATCCCCGCCTGATCGAGGAGTTCCTGGACTTCATCCGCCACGGCGGAAACACCGTCACCTCCCCCGTCGCCGCACGCGAGGCGGTCGCCGCGGGGTACGCGGCCACCCAGTCGCTGCGGAGCGGCGGCCGCCCCATCGAGATCGCTCCTCCCGACCCGGCACTCATCGCCTACTTCGACAACGGCCAGCGATAGCCCACCCCCCAAAACCAAGGAGGACCCTTGGACAGGCGCACCTTCATCGCCGCCGGTGCCGTGAGCTCCCGCACCGCACTGACCATCCCCCACTCACCCGCCCATGCCTCCGCCGGCCCACCCACGCTCACTGCCGGTTTCCTGTCGGTGGGTCTGAGCGAGACCGGTCAGGTGACCAGCCTCGTGGGCCTGCGCGACGGCACCGACTACCGTGCTGCTCGCTCCGTTCGCCGTGCTTTTCGTGGCCGTGTTCGTCATCCCGATCCGCCAGAGTCTGTTTCGGCTGCAGCGCTCGGGCCTGGGGCATGGTCCGCCCAAGACGGTGTTCGCCGGGCGGGGCAAGTACGCGCAAGTCTTCGCCGCGTTCAGCCCGCTGGCCGGCCTCGGAGCGAGAGCGGGCGCTGAGGTCGACTTCCTGTTCTCGATCGGGAACATCGTGACCTGGTCCTGGGCCGGATACAACAGGCCGATCCTCTACACGGCACTGCAGTCGATTCCCCGCGAGCTGTTCGAGGCTGCCGAGGTCGATGTCGCTCCGGCTTGCGGGTCGCCTGGCAGATCCCGTTGCTGCGCCCAGACCGGCGTCTTCTCCATCATCGGCTGGTTGCGACTGTTCGGGGAGCCGACGGCGTAACGGCCGATGACATCCGCGATCAGTAACAGCAACACCCCGGCGATGCTGTCCTACCAGGCGCCGTTCGGCCTCGACGACTACAACCTGCCGCGGTTCCGGCCGTGGCGACCTTCGTCATGCAATGCGCACCTGCGCCTGGTCATGTCGAATGCCAGGTACCACGAGACGTTGCTCCGACCTCGTGGTCCAAGAGCCGGCTGTGGGGATGAGCCGGCGAGCAGCGGCCGGGCATCGGATATCTCGACACCTGCAAGGAGGTAGCGTGACAAGATTACGGAAGATCCAGTCCGGCGTCGTCGCAACGACGATTGTGCTCGCACTTGCGGCGGCCGGCAGCGTTCTCACTGGACCGCAGGCCCGTGCGGCTCAGACGGGAGGGACCGCGCCGTACCTGAATCAGTGGGCGGTGTCCGGTCCGTACACCAATCCGGTAGTCGAGCAGTCTCCTGCTCCCGTCGTTCCCGCCCTGGGCGCGTCCCTGGTTGATCCGGCCAGCAAGGAAACATCCACCTGGCAGTACTTCGACGACCGCATCTTCAACCGGAACTACGACGACTACAACGACCTGATGGGCTATTTCGACGTCAAGCAGGGGCAGCCGACAGCCAACAAGTGGGTTGTGGCCGCAAGCTACGTCTACAGTCCGGTCGCGCAGACTGTTCAGTGGCAGGTGGGCGGATCGGGGCTGTACCGGCTGTTCGCCAACGACGCTCCGGCCGGGCAACAGGACCGCGTCGCGGCTCGGGTGAGCAAGGAAGGTACGAGACATCCGATCCAGCTGAACCAGGGCTGGAACAAGCTGCTCATCGAGATTCAGCACAAGAACACCGGCACCAGCAAGAACTTCCTTGGTTTCTACGCGAGGCTCTGCGACGCTGCAGGCAATGTCGTTCCCGGGCTGACGTACTCGGTCACCGGGCCGAACGCGGCCGACAATCAGCTCACCATCGTCACCAAGGGGCTGAGCATCGACCGGCATGCATTCGATGCGCGCAACGCGGATGTCCCGGCGAACGACTACCCGTCCAACACACTGCCATACGCCTACGACGAGAACCCGTATGTCGGCATGGTGGCAAAGATCGACGGCAACCGAAACACGTCGAGCATTGCTCCGCAGGCGTCTCCCTTCGCCTTCCAGGCGGCCGGCGGCAGTCCCGGCTACTCCTGGACACTCGCCGACGGCCAGTTGCCCCCCGGCCTGACGCTGGCGCCGGACGGCCACCTCGACGGCACGGTCTCGGACGGCGCCAACAGCGCATCGCAGAAGGACTACACCTTCACCGTGAAGGTGACCGATACCCGCGGTTCCACGACGACGAAGCCGTACACCATAACGGTCAAGAAGAACCCGGTCGACTGGTTCATCGAAGGCAAGATGTCGGCCCTGTCGCACACCACCGGCACGATGCCGAACCTGTACGACCCGAACTTCAACTACGACGAGTGGGCACAGACGGCCAAAGAGATGGGCATGACCCTGCTCTCGACCGAGAGCCTGCAGAACACCATCTACTACTGGCCGTCGCCGAACGCCAACCTGACCCCGAACAACGCCAACAAGCAGTACAAGTACAACGCCCTGTTCCAGGCCGCGGACGGCAGCTGGCAGGTTCGGGACCGGGTGCTGCAGGCCAAACAAGCCGCCGAGCGGTACGGGTTGAAGTTCGGCGTCTACCTGTCGTCACTCTTCGAAGGATCCGAGATCCTCGAAAGCGATATCCAAGGTCTGGTCGCAAGATACAACCCGTGGTACCTCTTCGCCGATGGCGGTCCAGAGAGCTACTCCAATCTCGACGTCGCCTGGAGCTCCGCGCGCAACTACAACGATCGGGTCCTGATCGATGCGAACCCCAACGCGCAGACCGGCGACCAGGACATCACTCTTCACGAGCGTCCGTTCTGGAACAGCGAACCGTACAACGAGGGCGGCTGGCGTGCCGGGATCCTGCCGCAAGCCAGAAAAGTCGCGCATGAGGAATGGAACGACCCGTACACGACGGCACTCGACATCTGGACGCAGTACGCCAAGGGGAACGAACGTGACAACTGGATCGAAGCCACGAAAGAACTGATCAACCAGTACGGTCACGGCTATGTCATGAACTACGACTCCTCCATCACCGTGACTCGTGGCATGGACAACCTGAGCAGCAACCTGGACAACACGAACATCTTCTCGATGGTGCCGATCTCCTCGCAGCAGCTGTCGGACATGCGGACTTCGATCGTGAAGTGGATGGACAACGGGCGCGGACCCGATCTTCGCGAGTCGGTGTACGGCACCATGCCGTACACCATGGACTACACCCTGAAGCCCGGCTGGTACACCGACCCGCAGAAGGCGATCGCCCATGGGCAGGGGCCGGACTGGGGCTACGCCATGTCCCGCGACCAGTACGTCTACATGCACATGATCAAGAACCAAATTGCGGGCGTGCCGAAGGCGGGATTCGCCGGCCAATCGCTGATGAGCCACATCGGCCCCTTCGACTATCCGGTAGACCAGGTCAAGTGGCTGAACAAGGGCAACTCTTTGCCCTTCACAACAGAGAAAGCGAACGGCAAGTACTACATCTCGATCGACACGTCCGACGTCACGGCAGATCCCATTGACACCATCATCAAGATTAGGACCGAGAGCCCGGTCAGAAAGTACAAGATGACGAGTGTCAAGCTCTTCAGCAGCCAGACTGCGGCAAACAGCCTGCAGCTGCGGGCCGAGAGCTACATGAACGACTACACCAACGTCCTCGCACCCGCCAAGCTCAAGTTCACGAGCAGCAATGTGCGGGTCGCTACCGTAGGAGCGGCAACAGGCCTGGTCAAGGCCGCCGGCGACGGTGCCGCCACCATCACCGTGACGGCAACCTACGACGATGGCGTGAACCGTCCTCAGGTCATGACCGACACCTACCCGGTCAAGGTGCAGGGCCGCGCCATCTCGGCCGCACTTCCCCTTGCCGGCGTGAACATGCGCACCAACGGCGCGCTGTTCTGGGGACAGTTCGCCACCGACAGAGATATTCCGGTGACGTTCACGGGCTACACCCGAAAAGGCGGCGAGGTCGACATCCTCGACGCTTCGGCCATCAAGTACCACTATGCGACGGTCGACGGCAGGCGCGACAACTCCGCGGGTAAGATCGTGGTCACCGAGGTGCCGGTCGACCAGTCACCGTTCATTGTCACAGGCAACACGATGCGGTTCACCGGCAAGGTTTCCACCCCCACGATGTACAGCTACTGGGCAGACGTGACGGTGGACGGGAAGACCTATACCTCCACCCGGAACTACATCACGCTACTTCCGGACGCGAACGTGGCGACCGGAATAACGCCGAAGGTGACAACCGACAGCGAGCACGCCAAGCTGTTGTCCGACGGCACGATCAACGACACGACCGGCGGCAATCTCACGAAGTGGTCGGCGCCGGCGGGCGACGAGAATCCGAGCATCACGTACGATCTGGGCAAGATGCAGGACCTCTCGCGGGTCAACATCTTCTTCAACCACCACATGCCGAATGCCGACAACGTCACTTACTACAACGTGCCGAAGAAGCTGAAGATCGAGTACAGCGTCGACGGCTCGCAGTGGACCACCGGCAACGAGACGAATACGGTGTCCGGCGCCGGGCTGCCGACGTCGAGGAACACACTGGCCGTTCCGCGCAGCGACACGACGTTGTACGCGTGGGAACAAGAGGGCCTGTACTACAACTATCCGGTCGATCCTGGCCGGCCCAGCGTGCACGCACGTTATGTGAGGGTTTCCTTCCCGGGCGGCGGCCAGGACGGCAGCCCGATCGATGTGCTGGAAGTCCGGGTGCTCTCGCTGACAGATCTGACCGCCCTGGGCCGTCTCGAACTGCAACCGAAGGCCGGTGCGGACGGCCAGACGGCGACGATCGATGTCAAGGGTTACTCCTTCCTCGGTGCGCCTGTCGACCTGAAAGGTGCGAAGGTCGCGATCACCAGCGACAACCCGTCCGTGGTGGCCGTCGGCGCGGACAAGGTGCTGTCGTCGGGTGGGGCGGGGAGGGCACGGATCAACGTCACTGCGGAGCTGGCCGGCTACCGGGCCGACGACTACTTCTACGTCGACGTTGATGCGGACGGACGCATGTCGTTCCCCACATTTCTGAAGCAGGTGAAGCTTGCGCTGAGCGACGGCTCCATCAGGGTGAACAATCCGGTCGTCGGCACGATCGAAGGAACTCTGAACACCGGCGAGAAGGCGAACCTGTCGAAGGCGAAGATCGAGTATGTGTTCAGCGACAGCAAACTGGCGGCTGTACCGGGCAGCAACACCATCGTGCTGAAACAACCGATCGCCAGCGGGTTCCAGGCGACCGCAAAGGCAGTCGTGACGCTGGACGGCGTGGCGGTGGAGTCGAACCCGGAGACGATTACGGCGCATGGCGACAACATCGCGGGCTCGGCCACGGTCACGGTGTCCTCGGTTCGCGACCGAGACGGTGTCCCGGACGGCAACAACCAGGACGACCGCTATCTGGGAACGAAGGCGACGGACGGCAACAAGACGACGTCCTGGGCGGCGAAGAAGGCGGACCGCAACCCGTGGATCAAACTTCAGTTCCCGTCCCCGGTGGAGATCGATCGCATCAACCTGGTCGACCGCGGCGCCGCCGTCAACCAGATTGTGGAAGGCGTGTTGGAATGGGATGGCGGCAGCAAGAAGGTGACCGGGATCCAGTGGGACGGTCAGCCGGACAACCTCGTGACGTTCGATACTCCGGTCAAGACAGGCTGGGTGAAGTTCACCATCGATCCTGACAACACCTACAACAATCCGAGCGACGCGGAGTGCGGGTTGGCCGAGTTCGGCGTGTTCGAGGTGCAGAAGCCGAAGACCGTCGTAGATTTCAGGTCGGTTGCCGTCGATACGACGATCGGCGAGATTCCCACGCTGCCTGCGCAGATCGAGGCCGTCTCCAGTGACGGCACGACCGGATCCGTCGATGTGACCTGGGAACCGGTTACCTCGGACATGGTGGCCAAGAGTGGATGGTTCACCGTCCGTGGTGTCGTAGCGGGAACGTCTGTCAAGGCGACAGCTGTCGTCAACGTCGCGGATCGGTAGTCGCGAGCGACAGTGAACGATGGTGCCGTCAACCAGGAACTCACGGAGTCCTGAGCGCGGCCAGACACCATCACCTCCCCCGTCGCCGCACGCGAGGCGGTCGCCGCGGGGTACGCAGCCACCCAGTCGCTGCGGAGCGGCGGCCGCCCCACGACCCGGCACTCATCGCCTACTTCGACAACGGCCAGCGATAGCACACCCCCCGAAACCAAGGAGGACCCTTGGACAGGCGCACCTTCATCGCCGCGAGCTCGCTCACGGCCCTGACCATCACCAACCAGCCCGCACATGCGACCACGCGCAGCGACAGCAGACCGTCCAAGATCTCCGCCGGATTCCTGTCCGTGGGTCTGAGCGAGACCGGCCGGGTGACCGGTCTCGTGGACCTCCGCGACGGCACCGACCACCTGGCCGAGGGGAAATCCGTGCCGCTGGTCAGCGTCGTCGCCGACGGGCAGCACGAGGCCCCCACCGCGGTGCGGGTCTCGCCGCGGGACCCGGGGATCCTGGTGTTCTCCAGCGCCAAGGCCACGATCGAGGTCAAGATCGTCAAGCATCCGACCTACACCACCCTCGAGATCGTCAACCTCACCGCCGCCACCGGCGTGGACGTGCAGACGCTGCTGTGGGGCCCCCTGCCGACGAACGTCTCCCAGACGATCGGACAGACCGTCGGTGTCGTCAGGAACGACGCCTTCGCCTTCGGGATACGCCCCCTCAACGACAAGACGGTCGGCGGCTGGCCGAACGAACACCTGGCCTACGGTTTCGGCCCCGACATCGTCTGGAACCCCTTCGGCCTGCAGACCGGCGACGACCAGGAGTGGCTCAGGAACAACGTCGCGGCCAAGACCGGCTGGGGCAGCCTGCTGCGCGCCTACACCTACGACTACAGCAGGACCCGGATCCGCCAGCGGACCTCCGGCTACCAGGTTCCGCTCGAACCGGTGCCAGCACCGGAGGGCCAGATCGTCGGCTCCAAGATCGCGTTGTTCGGCAGCCCGCCCGACCTCGCGCTCAGCGTGCTGGGTCAGATCTCGGAAGCCGAAGGTCTGCCGTACCCCACGCTGAACGGCCAATGGCAGAAGGCCTCCCAGGCCGCCTCGCAGTCCTTCTTCGTCCTGTTCGACCTCGACACCAGGACGGCCGCGGCCGCGAGCCGCTACGCCAAGCAGGCCGGCATCGGCACCATCTACGCCATTTCCGGCGATGGCCCGTGGAAGTCGCACGGGCACTACGAGTTCAACGACGCCTTCGGCGGGTCGGACGCCGCCGCGGCGGCGCTGGTGGCCACGGCGCGCGAGAACGGGGCGGAGGTGGGCGTGCACACCCTGTCCGACTTCATCGACGCCTCCGACCCCTACGTCGCCCCGCCGCCCGCCGACGACCGCCTGGCCGTCGGCGGCTCGGTCAAGCTCACCCGGCCCGCCACCGCCTCCGACACCACGCTTCACGTGGACGCACCCGAACCGCTCGGCGACGGCGTCGCGGGCAAGAGGCTCCGGATCGGCGACGAGTTCGTCACCTACTCCGGTCTCACCCAGGTCAGCGACAAGGAATGGCAGGTCACGGGGGTCCAGCGGGCCCAGTGGAGATCGTCCGCCCAGCCGTACCCCACAGGGACGCGAGCCACGCGCATCATCCAGAACGGGTACGGCGGCGCGATCGGCGGCCTCCCCATCATCGAAGAGATCGCGACACGCCTCGCCGCGGCCTACAACTCCACCGGCATCACCTCCACCTCCTACGACGGGCTGGAGTCCGCCGCCGAGAGCGGCTGGGGAGGCTACGGGTTCGCCCGCCTCGTCAACGGTGTCTACCGGCGCCTGAAGTCCACCGAGGGCTTCATCACCGAGGCCAGCAACCTGTGCTCCAACACCTGGGACGCCCAGTCACGGGTCAGCTGGGGAGAGATCGGCGTCACCGACTACGCCCAGATCAAGCGGAGCAACGTCTTCTACCGCGCCAACTACCTGCCCGGCATGATGGGCTGGCTCGGCCTCTCAGGCTCCGACACCCTGCTCAAGGTCGAGGCGACCATGGCGCGCGCCGCCTCCCTCGACGCGGGCATCGGCTTCGAAACCACCGTGCAGAGCTTCCAGACCGGGTCCAACACCGCCGCCGTCCTGGAGGCCATCAAGATCTGGGAGTCCGCGCGGCGCAGCGGCGCCTTCACCGCCGGCCAGAAGGCACTCATGGGGGACCCTGCCACCAACTGGCACCTCAGCGTCGTCACCCCCGATCAGGCATGGTCCCTGCAGCAACTCGACGCCTCCGGAAACCCTGTCGGAGCACCCCAGGCCGTCGAGGCCCCCAAGGCGGGCTTCGCCAACCCGCAGCCTCCCCACGCGCGGGCCGGACGGCTCTACGAGTTCAAGATCGCGTCAAGGTCGCCGCTGACCACGCGGTACGACATCACCTCGGGAGCCCTCCCCGCGGGGCTCACCCTGCACAAGGACACGGGCGCCATCACCGGCATCCCCACCAAGCCCGGCGCCGCCAAGTTCACGATCACGGCGAAGGGTGCAGCGGACGCGTCCATCACCTACACGCTGAAGGTGACCGCCTGACAGACCACCCGGTTCACCCCCGCCCTCCGCGAAGCGAGCTCGTGCACGCGCAGGTCACGATGCGGACCCCTGGCCAGGGGCGAGCGTGAGCAGTGCCGGCCGCCCAGACGCGCCGCGAAGCTGGTCCGCTTCGACCATGCCGCACGGGTGAAGGCGCAGCCCGAGTCGCGGCGGAGGGCGGCTACACCGACCAGTCCCACCTGCATCGGGACGTCATGGCGGTTGACGACCTCGCATGGCCGGCCACGAAACACCCGCCCAAGACCCATGCCTCTAGCGGTGTGCCGTCAGGGTGTAGGCGTCCCGGGCGCAGCCGGTGATGCGCCAGCCGCCCGGTGTCTGCCGGGCGGCGACGTCCGTGAGTCCGGTGCTGCGGACGACCGGCCGGGCGGCGCCGGGGAACCAGACGTCGAGGCCGCACCCGGTGCCCTCGCCCTGGACCGTGAGGCTCGCCTGGTCCGCTGTGAGGTCTGTCAGGCGGCCGGGGGCGGACCGGGGGTAGGGGCGTGAGAGCTCGGCGACGTATTCGGGGGTGGGGGGCAGGTCCTTTTCGGTGGCACAGTCCTCGATCATGAGGTTGCCGCCGGTCTTGGACTCGGCTGCGGAGTGGGCGTCGCCGCAGGACTGTTTCCAGACCCAGAACGCGCCGCCGATGCGGTGCCGATCCTCTTGGTCGGTGTATTTCGTGATCGGGGCCGAGGCGGGGTCGCCGAACCAACCCCACTCCCCCGACCAGAGCCCGGCGCCGTAGTACGCCGCTGCCCGGCTCGCCAGGTCGAAGCCGCGCTCGATGCTCGTGACGGTGATGCCGGTGCCTTGGTCGATGGTGATCGACTCGTTGTAGAGGTGAGGGGCGAAGACGAGCAGCCGGTCGTCGGTGAAGTCCTTGGGCACCGAGACCTCGAAGCCGAGACCCGACCAGAGCACGGACGGCTCGAAGAAGATCAGGTGTGGGAAGCCGCGCTTCTCGCCGGCCCTGATGGCCTTGATCGCCCGGTCGTAGTAGCGGCCGAGCAGGACGCCGGAGGTGATCGGCGGGGCCTCGCCGAAGCCGGGCTCGTTCAACAGGTCGTATCCGGCGACCATCGGCTCGCTCGCGAACCGCTCCGCCAGCATGCGCCAGGCGGCGACCAGGCGGGTCTGGATGCCGTCCCTGTCCTGGTAGAAGTTGGTGAAGGCGCGGGCGACGGCCGGGGAGATGTCGCGTCCGGTGAACTCGCACTTGGGGGCGCCGTCGAAGCGGTCGGCCCAGGTGGGGGCGCCGTCCCAGCCGTGCATCGGGGAACCGTTCTCGCAGATGGTGCCGGGGGCGGCGTTGACGCCCTTGCCCCAGGCGTCCTGGTGCATGTCGATGACCGTGCGCAGGCCGTGCTTGGCCGCGGTCTCGACGGCCCAGGAGATCCTGGCGAGGTAGGCCGGATCGTAGTGGCCGGGCTGGGGTTCCAGGGCTGACCAGGACAGGGCGAGACGGATGACGTTGAAGCCCATCTGCTCCATGCCGGCGAAGTCGGCCTCGGTGAGCGGCCGCGTCACCGCCTTGTCCGGAAATTTCTGGAAGTAGTCTTCGAGCTGGTTGACGTTCACGCCGCGCAGCAGCACCTCGTTTCCGTCGGCGTCGACGATCCTGCGCTCGGCTGAGAGCGTCAGGCCCTTGGTGCGTGGTGGCTGCGCGCTGGTGGTGCCAGGCTGCAGGAGCGGTACGGCGAGCGCCGCCGCGGCCACGACAGCCGCCATCCGTATCGGCGCAGAAAGGGCGACACCCTTACGTCCCGGGAGAAGGGCGGCTCTGCGCGCTGGGAGGAGCGCGACGAGGGCCGCCGTTGCGACGGCGAGGAGGGCGCCGAGGGAGAGTGCGGGAGCGAGACGGAGCATGATCGCCGGCGCCCAGAACGTGTCGCCGCCCGCCAGGTCGTCGGGGAGCCCGATGGCCACCTCGACCAGGCCCAGCGTCGCGGCCGCTCCCAGCGCGGAGACCCCGGCCACGACGGCCGGCGGCGAGGTGGTGCCACTGAGCCAGCGGTTCAGCGCCCAGGTCACCACGCCCAGCAGGGTGACGGCGGCGAGGCAGCCCAGCGGGCCCGCCTCGGGCGCCGGGGCCAGCGGGGAGTCGCCGATGGCGTACCCGACGGGTGAGCCGCCCCACCACACCCCACCGACCAACACGCCCAGGACCACGGCCGCCCCCGCCGCCACCCACCCCGGCCCCGCCGCCGGCGGGAAGAACGACCCCGAGGCCGCAGCGGGTCCGGCGTCCACCGGGGAGGTCGAGCTCGAAGGGGGTGGGGTGGGGCGGCGGCGTAGGAACTGGGTGAGCCAGGTGGCTACCAGGACCGGCAGGCCGAAGACGGCCGCCTTGACGCCGGTGAAGCCCGTCGACCACGCCAGGTAGACCACATCGCCGAAGGCCATCACCAGCGACATCACCAGCTTGGCCGCCATCGCCGACCACACCACCGCGCCCCACACCAGCAGCGCCGTACGCAGCGGGGCACGCCCGCGCGCGACCACCCACGCAAGCACCCCCACCCCCGCCAGAAGCAGCGGCACGTAGACGGCCAGCGCGGCCACCTGCCAGAGCCCCGCGACCGGTAACAGGTCGGCGCCCGTCCACGTGTACGGCGCGGCCAGCCCCGACGGGTCCAACGCCGCCCCCAGCACGATGACGGCGGCCAGCACCACGACAGCGATCGGCGACAGCCAGCGGTTCCTCATAGTGTCGGCGACCATACATGAGCATCGTTCATATATGAAGAGCCAGATCCGCAACAGGGCGCGAGGCCGCCCGGCCCCTGTGGGTGCCCACTCACCATCCAGCCAGGTCAGGGACGGTAAAACCCATGGGAGACGCGGTCGAGCCGGTGAGAAGGCGGTTCGGCATGCGCGGCGTCCGGGCAGGCGTTGTTCTCGCCTAGTCCAGACTGCGTTGGTGACATCTGCACCCGCTACCTGCGGCCCGCTTACGTGGTCGGCCGGGGGAAGCGTGCGACGAACCGTGCCCCAGACGGGCTGTCTTCGATGGTGAGGGTGCCGCCATGGTCTTCGGCGACCTGCCGGGCGATCGGCAGGCCCAGGCCACTGCCGCCGGCGTCCTTGGCGCGCGCGTCTTGCCGGCGGGCGAAGCGCTCGAAGATGACCTCCCGCTCCTCGCGCGGCACCCCGCTCCCGTCGTCGTAGATCTCCAGCACCGCAGCGTCGCCCCGGTGCTCGACGGTGACCATGACCGTGGAGCGGGCGTGGCGTTCGGCATTGTCCATGAGGTTGTGCAGCAGTCGGGTGAGACCGATCCGCTCTCCGTTGACCATCACGCCGCTACTGAACCTCCTGACCACCCTGATCTTGGCTTGCCGATGGTCGAGCTCGCCGGCCACCAGGACGGCGAGGTTGAGGAGGTCGTATTGGCCGATGACGCCCGCGTCAAGTCGGGAGATCTCCAGCAGGTCGGTTACCAAGTCCTGCAGCCGCTCAACAGACTCCAGCAGCCTGTCGGCGGTTTCCACCCAGTCGGTCTCCTCCCGCCGCATGAGCGCTTCCTCGATCTCGGCACGCATCGCCGCGAGCGGGTTGCGCAGGTCATGGGAGGTGTCCGAGGCGAACCTCAGCTGCTCCTGGATCGCCGCCTGGGCCCGCTCCAACGTCTGGTTGGTGGTCTGCGCGAGCTCCTTGAACTCGTCATCATGGCTCGGCAGCGGAACCCGCTCGCTCAGATTTGAAGGCCGGATCGTGGCGAGTTTCCCACTGATGGCGCGCACCGGCTGCAGAGTCTTGCTCATCATCCAGTACGTCCCGAGCGCGGTGGCCGCGATCAGCAGGAGTGAACCACCGATGAATCCAGCCAGCACGGTCGCGCTGCCGTAGAGCGGAGGCTGGGGAGCGGTTATCAACAGCAGCAGGGTGGCGGAGACGCAGACCAGCGCCATGACGACGCTCGCCACGGTGGTCACACGGGTTTTGATGGAGCAGTGATGCCACACTCTCAAGCTGATCATCTCGGAAACGCCCCGGATGTAGCTGTGACGCGCAGTGGCTCCAAACGGTGCCGGCACCGACGCTTCCTGGTCGCGGCCATACCTTCACCGTACGCCTGGCGGAACGGGTCGTTTCTGCCTCCAGCCCCCTGGACCTGGAGGGCCTCCTAGACCCTGAACCGCCGCCCGACCTGGGGTCTTGGGCCTAGACCCGCCGCTGCCGGATCGGGCCCATGGCGGGGTTGTGCATGTGCACGTGTGCACGGCTCTCGCCGTCCATACGCGCAGGCGCGAGGAGGTGCGCATGCACAAACGGACCGTGTGGCGCCGCCCTCCTGCTGCAGGAACCGCCATCCCTTGGGGAAGACCGCGCAGCACGCACAGTCACTTCCCCGCAGCAGAGCGTCCCCGACCTGGAGGCGTTCGGCCCGACCGGCACCGCCAACCCTCCCGGGACTCCGGCCCGAGTCAGGACGCAGTGCGATCGAAGGGGCCGCACCGCGGCATGTGGAGACCGTGCGCCGCCTCTTCTTCGATCCGTTGCCCCAAGAGGAGATGCGGGCGCTCGAAGGGCTCTTCGATCGCATGCTCACCGCGCTCGACGGCGAGTCGACGCGCTCATCGTCGCGGTCTTCTCACCCCTCGACCGTTGACGGGAGGGCCGCGGCGATGCAGTCGAGGACGCGCTCCAGCCCGTACCGAAACTGGTCGTCGCGGCTCAGGTGCGGCTGGCGCGCCTCCATCACGATCTTGGCGAAGATCGGGTGCTCCCCGCTCTTCACCAGCCGGTCGACGTACGGGTAGCTCCGCGCCATCCACTCCGACTCGCTGAGCCCGCTGCGGCGGACCTCCTCGGCCCAGCTGACCTCCTCGCGGGCGGCGCCCTCGACGTAGCCGCCCAGAATGGCCATGAGGCCGAGGTTCTCGTCGATGGAGACGAAGGCGTCGAGCACTCCCATCAGCCGTTCGATCAAAAGCAGCTGGTTGGGGCCGAAGCTGGCGCGCGACCGGTGCACGGTGGCGATCCACGGGTGCCTCAGCCACATGGCCCGCAGCCCGTCGGCGTAGCGCGTCAGGTCCGCGCGCCAGTCGCCGGAGGGCATGCCCTCGACGTCGATCTCGCCCTGCAGCCGGTCGGCCACGAGGTCGAACAGGTCGTCGCGGCTCGGGACGTACCGGTAGAGGGACATCGCGCCCGCGCCGATCTCGGCGGCGATCCGCCGCATGGTGGCGGCTTCCAGGCCCTCGGCGTCGGCGATCCGGACCGCCGCCTCGGCGATCTGCGCGCGGCTGTAAGCCGGCTTCGGCCCGCGGGCCGGGCGCTCGGGCCGCATCCAGATGTTCACGTACTCGGCGTCGGTCACCGTCCCACCCCCTACTTGCGTACATAGTACCCAGTAACTTAGCCTGGCCGCGATAACCGCGTACAACGTACCCAATGGAGGGGTCATGGCGGATCCAATAGTGGTCGCCGAGGGACTGCGCAAGTCCTTCGGCGACACCCATGCGCTGCGGGGCCTGGACCTGAGCGTCCCGAGAGGAACGGTCTGCGGCGTGCTGGGGCCGAACGGCGCGGGGAAGACGACCGCGGTGCGCATCCTGGCGACCTTGTCCGATCCCGATGCCGGGCACGCCCGCATCGCCGGATACGACGTCGTCCGCGAGGCCGGCAAGGTGCGGGACAGGATCGGGCTCGCGGGCCAGTACGCCGCCGTGGACGAGAAGCTCACCGGCCGTGGCAACCTGCGCATGTTCGGGCGCCTCTCCCACCTGCCCCGGCGCGAGGCGCACCGGCGGGCCGACGAGCTGCTCGAACGCTTCGGTCTGATGGACGCCGCCGATCGGCAGGTCACCGGCTACTCCGGCGGCATGCGGCGCCGCCTCGACCTGATCACCAGCCTCATCCTGCGTCCCGAGGTGCTCTTCCTGGACGAGCCGACCACCGGCCTGGACCCGCGCAGCCGCGGCGAGATCTGGGACAGCGTCCGCGAGCTGGTGGCGGACGGCACCACGGTGCTGCTCACCACGCAGTATCTGGACGAGGCCGATCAGCTGGCCGACGACATCACCGTCATCGACCACGGGCAGGCGATCGCCACAGGCACTCCCGACGAGCTGAAGGCCACGATCGGGGACCGCCTCGACGTCGTTGTCGAAGACCCCGCCGCGCTGCGTCCGGCGGCGACCGTGCTGAACGCCCTGGCCGGGACCGATCCCACGATGACGGACGCCGACCAGCTCAGCGTCGCCCTGCCCGGCGGCGGTTTCCGGCTCGCCGACATCGTGCGCGAGCTGGACCGCGCCGGGGTCGCCGCGGCCGACGTGAGACTGCGCCGCCCCACCCTCGACGAGGTGTTCCTGCGCCTCACCGACCGGAAGGAGAACGTCTCATGACCGAGCTTGTCGAGGTCGTCAATGAGCACAGCACCTTGGCCAGGAGACCGACGAAGGAGTTCTCATGACCGCCCTCACCCCGCCGATGGGCCGCCGCCTGCGCTGGACAATCACCGACGGGCTGACCCTGGTCGGCCGCGAGCTGGGACGGCTGCGACACGATCCCGGCGAACTCGTCGCGGCGCTGATCTTCCCAGCCGTCATGGTGGTGCTGTTCGGGTACGTCTTCGGCAGCGCGATCCAGGTGCCGGACGGCGGCGACTACCGCGAGTACCTCATGCCCGGCCTGTTCGCGATGGTGACCTTCTCCGCGGTGATGGGGGTCATGACGCGGATGGCCACCGACGCCTCCCGCGGTGTGATGGACCGGTTCCGCTCCATGCCGATGGCGCGCTTGGCGGTGCCGTTCGGGCAGACCGGCGCCGACTCCCTGGTCGGCCTACTGATGCTGGCCATCATGGTGGGCGCGGGCCTGCTGGTGGGCTGGCAGCCGCACCGCGGCCTGATCCCCACGGCCGAGGCGTTCCTGCTGATGATGCTGCTGCGGTACGCGCTGAGCTGGGTGGGCGTCTATGTGGGCCTGGCGGTGAAGAACGACCAGGTCGCGGACGCGATGGTGCCGCTGTTCCTGCCGTTCACGATGCTGTCGAACGCGTTCGTCCCGACCGACGGCATGCCGGGCTGGCTGCGCTTCCTGGCCGACTGGAACCCGGTGAGCGCGCTCACCGCCGCCTCACGGGAGCTGTTCGGCAATCCGGGCGCCCCGTCCGGAAACGTGGCCTGGCCACTCGCGCATCCGGTGGCCGCCGTCCTGCTCTGGTCGGCCACGCTGCTGGTGGTGTTCGTCCCGCTGTCGGTCCGCACCTTCATGCGCAGGGGACGATGACGACCGGGGCCGGCGGGCCGCTGGGACCATGGGGTCAGGACGGTTGAAGATCCGCCACGTGGCCCCTCTTCCTCCAATGAGGCCGTGGAACACATCGGCCACTTGATCGGCGGCCGCAGACGCGAGGTCACGCCCGGCGGGCATCACGTCGGTCCCGGTTGTCCCGTTCGGGCGATCATCGGGCAGTCCTCAAGGGTGCCGACGAAGGCGGAGTGGAATGACCGGGCGAGCCAGCCGATCCGCGATCGTGACATTCAGCTTGTGGAAGCGGCGCGTTCGTAGGCCAGGGTGAGTTCGGCGAGGACGCCGTCGGCACGTTGCGGACGGCCTTCGAGATGCATGGCACGGAGCTCATCCATGAACCTCTCCCCCATCTCAGGGCCGCCGCGAGCGAGAAGTTCGGCACGGATCGACAGCTCGGGTGATGTTGGGAGCCATCGGGAGCCCCAGGCGCCCAGGTGCGTCATGATCGGAACGAGTTCGATCGCTGCCTCGGTGAGCCGGTATTCGATCTTCTGCCGGTGGCTCGGGTCGTCGTGCCGCGTGAGCAGACCGGCGCCCACGAGCTTCGACAGGCGGGCGGCGAGGATGTTCGACGCGATGCCCTCGACCGAGTTCTTGAGCAGCTCGCGGAAGTGTCTGTGGCCGCCGAACATGACATCGCGCAGCACGACCAGACTCCATCGGTCGCCCAGCAGCTCGACGGTCAAGTTGATCGGGCAGCCCGATTTCCCCTCCGGCACGGGCAGGTGACCGGTCTGCACTGGTTGCGACATAGTAGTACAGTACCACCGGTTGTCGATTGCAATCAGAATTGCTTGTCAGCTCGCAAAGGAGGATGCATGTCGCAGCTATTGAGGGTGCAGTGCTTCAACGTGTCGCGGGACGGGTTCGGCGCCGGTGAGGGGCAGAGCTTGGACCGGCCCTTCGGCCACGCAGACCCCACCCCCCTCTGGTCCTGGGCGACCGCCACCGCCAGCTGGGTGAACCGCACCGACCCCGGCGGCACTCGCGGCCTGGACGACTACCTGACCCGCGACCACACCCGCAACATAGGAGCGGAGATCATGGGCCGTAACAAGTTCGGCCCCCAGCGTGGCCCCTGGGAGAACCACGAGTGGCAGGGATGGTGGGGAGACACCCCGCCGTTCCACACCCCGGTCTTCGTGCTCACCCACCACGAACGCCCGTCCTTCACCCTGGCCGACACCACCTTCCATTTCCTCAATGCGACACCGGCCGAGGCGCTGGCACGCGCGAAGCAGGCCGCCGACGGCCGGGACGTGCGCCTCGGCGGTGGAGTCGCCACCATTCGCGAGTTCATCGAGGCCGACCTGGTCGACACGATGCACATCGCCGTCGCGCCCGTCGACCTCGGTCGGGGCGAACGGCTGTGGGAGAGCCACACCGACCTGCTCGACCGCTTCCACCTCGAGTCGGTGCCGAGCCCCAGCGGAGTCACGCACCTCCTGTTCTGGAGACGATGACCAGCCGCACCATCGCCACCGGCCCCACTCCGGGCGCCGTGACGACACGGCCGTCAACCATGCGGACTTCAGGCTCGTGAGGCCTGCAAAGCGGCTCCGGGAAGCGGACCCCACGAAGATGGTCTCCATCGTGGCTGTTCGGCAGTGG
Organism: Nonomuraea sp. NPDC000554; assembly: GCF_040300065.1. Taxonomy (NCBI): domain Bacteria; kingdom Bacillati; phylum Actinomycetota; class Actinomycetes; order Streptosporangiales; family Streptosporangiaceae; genus Nonomuraea; species Nonomuraea sp. NPDC000554. The sequence continues at coordinate 65,607 of NZ_JBEPDC010000022.1, forward strand.
CCGGTGGCGGTTGCCGGCTGGCCACGCCCATTCCCTCACGGGTACGCAGGTGTCCGAGGTCGGCCTCAAACTCGGCGACCATCGCCAAGGTCTGCAGGCCGAACGGTGGGCGACGTGTGAGTGGTCTCGGCGTCTGACGTGTCAGCCGGGAGCGCAGCGTGCTCCGACTCGAAGCTCGCGTCCGGACGGGGAGCGCTCGCGCTGACCGCCGCGTCGACGAATGAGGCGACGAGTGACCGGCGGTCGAGCTGCGACCATGCGACGACCAGCCGACTGGCGACCGCGTCGATCACCGGGACGCACACCAGCCCTGGGTGGACGGGTTCGACGAGCGAGCGCGGAAGGATCGCGATCGTCCGGCCAAGCATGATCAGCTGGACCATCTGCGGCACGTCCGCGATCTCCGGCCCGCTCCCGTCATCGGGCACTCCCGTCCAGCGCACCCCCTTCCAGCGCGGCAGCGTCTCGTGCTCGAGGTCGGCCAGCCGCAACTCGGTGCGCGAGGCCAACCGGTGGCCGCGGGGCAGGATCGCGACCCGCCCTTCGACGAACAACGTCTCGGACGCCAGCCCGGTGAGATCGTCGAACGGCGCGTACAGCAGCGCCACGTCGGCCCTGCCGTCGCGTAGGTAGTCGACGCGGTCGGTGGCACCACCGAACAGGACGTCCACCCGGCGCGCATCGGGCTGACGAGCGTATGCGGCGAGGATTCCGGACAGCAGGTTGGCGTCGCCGCCAGGCTTGATCACGAGCCGCAGGTGAGCATGGGCGTCGCCGGCCCGGCGCGCGCTTTCGGCCGCAGCACTGACCGCGTTGAGCGCATGGCGGCCATGGTGGAGCAGAGCCTCCCCGGCCGGCGTGAGCGAGACGTGACGGCTCGAGCGGATGAGCAGCTGAACCCCTGGTCGCCGGCGCCGGTGACGAGCGCGGCCGAGTTCGCCCGGCGCGGGGCCCAGCCGATAGCGCGTCTCCCCGGGAGCGGTCGGCGGGATAGAGGGTGGACTGGGGTGGTTTCGCCAGTCGCGGTCCCAGGTCTGCACGTGCTCATGGAGTTGCCGGCGAGTTCGCCGCCGGTGCGGCCGTGCCCGTTGAGCGGATGACGTCGCCGACGGTGTGCCGGGAGCATGACGGTCAGAGGCCCCGCCGGACGTCGTCCTGGGTGCGCCACCTTGCCGAGCTGGTGGGCGAGACAGATCGCCCGCCTCAGCCAGGGGCTACTGGGCCGGCGTCGTAGCGGGTGAAGTCGCGGCGCGCCTCGAGCAGTCAGGGCTGGATCCAGCGAATCGGCAGGCGGTGGCGTTCGAGCTCGGCACGGTTGCGGCCGGAGGCCATGGGGCTCGTCGCCGTCATGCAGGGACCGTATCGACGCATTCTTCTCTTCACCGCCCCGCCCTGATTACTCAAACCACGGCCCTGCCGCGCCAGGCCGGCGCAGGTCCCGGCGGGGATCACGTCTGATGCGGTGTCGTGTCAGCGGCCGTGTCAGCACGGCGACGGCCTGATATCAGCGCGGTCGGTGATGGTGGATGCCATGAACGGTTCAGCGATTGCGGCACCCGCCGCGTCCGCGACGGCGCAGCCGAAGATCGAGATCTCCGGCGGGCTGACGCAGCCCGTCTTCTTCTAAGGGGGTGGTGGCGGGCTGGCTCACGAGCAGCGATCAGGCCGCCCGCATCCACACGCTTGCGGTCTCGCCTTGCATCTCAGCTATTCAGCGTTACTATGTACCAGTAGTCAGCAACATTGAATAGCTGAAGGGGGGTGCTCCATGGGCAAGCAGCTGACGGAGATGCTCAAGGGCGTGTTGGAGGGCATCGTCCTGGCGATCCTGTCGGGCCGGCCCGCGTACGGCTACGAGATCACGGCGTGGCTGCGGGATCGGGGCTTCTCCGACATCGCCGAGGGCACCATCTACGCGCTGCTCGTCAGGATCGAGCAGCGCGGGCTCGTCGACGTGGAGAAGGTCCCGTCCGAGAAGGGGCCGCCGCGCAAGGTGTACTCCCTCAACGCTCAGGGACGGGCGCATCTCGAAGAGTTCTGGAGGACCTGGAGCTTCCTCACGGAACGGCTCGAACAGCTCCATGAAGGAGGCGAGTAGCCATGGCCACAGAGCCGGCCGAGCCGAAGAGCCGCTTGCGGCAGTACCTGGAGATGGTCACCGGGCCGCTCGAGGGCAAGAAGCGCTACCGGCAGTACAAGGCACGCACGAAGCAGCTTCCCGCGAACTATCACACGGCGATCGAAGCGCTGGAGCGGTACACGCAGCTCTTCGGACCGGGGGACTCGGAAAGCCTTCTGGCGATGCTGGAGGATCTCGCCGATCTGTTCGAGCAGAGCGCGGCCGACGGAACCCCGCTTCGCGATGTCGTCGGGGAAGACCCTGTGGAGTTCGCCGAGGAGTTTCTTCGCAACTACCCGGGGGGTTCGTGGATCCGCCGGGAGCGGGAACGGCTGACCAACGCCATCGATCGCGTCACGGGCGACAAGCCGTGACGAAACAGAGAACGGATATCCGAATGACAGCCCATCAGGTCCAGGGGCCTGCGATCCGCGTGCAAGGCCTGACGAAGTCGTACAAAGAGCTGCAGGTGCTGCGCGGCGTGGACTTCGAGGTGGCGCGGGGCAGCATTTTCGCCCTGCTCGGCTCGAACGGGGCGGGCAAGACCACGGCCGTGAAAATCCTGTCCACGCTGCTCAAGGCCGACGCGGGGACCGCCCGCGTCCACGGCTTCGACGTCGCCACGCAACCGGCGGACGTGCGCGAGTCCATCAGCCTCACCGGACAGTTCGCCGCCGTCGACGAGATCCTCAGCGGGCGGGAGAACCTCGTGCTGGTCGCCCGGCTGCGGCACCTCAAGAACCCGGGCAAGATCGCCGATGACCTGCTGAAGCGTTTCTCACTCACCGACGCGGGCGCGCGGAAGGCGTCGACGTATTCCGGAGGCATGCGCCGCCGCCTCGACATCGCGATGAGCCTCATCGGCAATCCGCCGGTCATCTTCCTCGACGAGCCGACGACCGGGCTCGACCCCCAGGCGCGCATCGAGGTGTGGCAGACCGTCAAGGACCTCGCCGGCCAGGGCACGACGGTGCTGCTCACCACGCAGTATCTGGACGAGGCCGAGCAACTCGCCGACCGGATCGCGATCCTGCACGAAGGCCGGATCATCGTCAACGGCACCCTGGCCGAGCTCAAGCAGCTGCTCCCGCCCGCCAAGGTCGAATACGTCGAGAAGCAACCGACCCTCGAGGACGTCTTCCTCACCCTCGTCGGTGACAACGGCAAGAACGGCCATGACCGCAACGTCGGCACGGACGCGTAAGGAGCAACGATGACCAAGCATTTCTTCGGCGACACCGCCGTCCTGCTGGGACGGTCCCTGCGCCACATCACGCGCAGCCCGGACACCATCATCACGACCGCGGTCATGCCGATCGCCATGATGCTGATGTTCGTCTACGTGTTCGGCGGCGCGATCAGAACAGGGTCGGATTCGTATGTGAACTACATGCTGCCCGGCATCCTGCTCATCACGGTCGCCTCGGGCATCGCCTACACCGCGTACCGGCTGTTCATGGATATGAAGGGCGGCATCTTCGAACGCTTCCAATCGATGCCGACCGCGCGCTCGTCCGTGCTGTGGGCGCACGTGCTGACCTCGCTGGTCGCCAATCTGGTCTCGCTCGTGGTCGTGATGCTCGTGGCCCTGCTCATGGGCTTCCGCTCGGGGGCGGGAGTGCTGGCGTGGTTGTCGGTGGCGGGCATCCTGATCCTGTTCACCCTGGCGTTGACCTGGATCGCCGTCATCCCCGGCCTGTCCGCCAAGACCATGGAAGGCGCGAGCGCGTTCTCCTACCCGCTCATCTTCCTGCCGTTCCTCAGCTCGGCCTTCGTGCCCACCGACACCATGCCCGGCCCGGTCCGCTTCTTCGCCGAGAACCAGCCGGTGACCTCCATCGTCAACGCCATCCGTGCCCTGTTCACCCAGCAGCCGGTCGGCACCGACATCTGGATCGCCTTGGCCTGGTGCGTCGGCATCCTCATCGTCGCCTACGCCTTCGCGATGAGCACCTACCGCCGCAAGATCTCCTAGGGCCGTGTTGATCGAGTCTGTCTTGGTCCAGATCAGCGTGGCGGAGAGGCAGCTCGCCCCAATGTGGTGGTCCAGGCGATCCGTGACGTCGTAGACCGGGCGGTCCGCGCCGCCGCCGACACGGATGTGGCGTGCCGCCGACATATTCATTGCAACGCAGCATTGCATTCGCGCCCAGCGTCATTGCGTCAACTTGCCGCCATACATAAGGGAGACGCCTTTCGGCCGATGGACAGTCATTCTGAATGCAACGTAGCTTTCGAGCAGCGCCAAACACGTACTATCGCGAAACGAGGAATGGCCATGAGTGAATCCCTCCACACCGTCACCACGATGCCGACGACGCGTCAGCCCGGCTGTCCCTTCGACCCGCCCAAGGAGCTGATCGAGGCCCGCGAGCACGGCCCCATCAGCCGCATGCCCTTCGCCGGCGGATACGAGGGCTGGCTGATCACCGGCTACGACCTGGTCCGGTCGGTCCTGGCCGACCCGCGGTTCAGCTCACGCAAGGAGCTCATGCGCCACCCGACCTTCGACGTCACCGGCATGGAGATCCCTCCGGCGCCGCCCGGCGAGTTCCTGCTGATGGACGATCCGCAGCACAGCCGCTACCGCAAACCGCTGGTGGGCAAGTTCACCGTCCGGCGGATGCGGCTGCTCACCGAGCGCGTCGAGCAGATCACCGCCGAGCACCTGGACGCGATGGAGAAGGCCGGGCCGCCGGTGAACCTGGTGACCGCGTTCGCCAAGCCCATCCCCGCCGTTGTGATCTGTGAGCTGCTGGGCGTGCCGTACGAGGACCGGGGCTCCTTCCAGGAGCACATCGACAAGTTCATGGACGGGGAGACCAGCGATGAGGACCTGATAGCCGCTTACACCGCGGTCCAGCAGTACCTCGCGGAGCTGGTGGTGGCCAAGCGCGCCGACCCCACCGACGACGTGCTCAGCGACCTGCTCGACAGCGATCTGACCGATGAGGAACTCAAAGGTGTCGCCCTGATCCTGCTGGCGGCCGGGTTCGACACCACGGCGAACATGCTGGCGCTGGGCACCTTCGCGCTGCTGCGCAACCCGGCGCAGCTGGCCGCGCTGCGCGCCGACCCCGGGCTCGCCGAGCGGGCCGTGGAGGAGCTGATGCGGTATCTGACCGTCGCCAAGACCGCCTTCCGGACGGCGCTGGAGGACGTCGAGGTCGGCGGCCAGACCATCAAGGCCGGCACGACGGTCATGCTGTCGTACAACACCGCCAACCGCGACCCCGAGCACTTCACCGACCCCCACCTGCTCGACCTGCGCAGGCAGGACGGCGGGCACCTGGCCTTCGGCCACGGCATCCACCAGTGCCTGGGCCAGCAACTGGCCCGCGTCGAGATGCGCGTCGCCTTCACCGCACTGCTCAACCGCTTCCCCACCCTGCGCCTGGCCGTACCGGCCGAAGAGGTTGCCCTGCGCCCGGAGACCGCGGACATCTACGGGATGAAGAGCCTCCCGGTCACCTGGGACGTGTGACCGAGCCAGGGATGGGTGAGGGCGCGCACGGCGGTGCCACCGCTGCGGCGGCACCGCCCGCTTGCTTCCGCGGCTGCTTTAAGGGCGCACTGACCGCGTTGCTCGCGCCGAACGACCGCCGTCGCTGATGGTCGCGTGCACCTCGTGACTCGAGTCTCGACGACACCCCGACGAGGCGCCTCAGCCCGCGCTCTGTCGATCGGGCTCGATGAGCGCGATGACCCGTTCCTCGCCGCGTGCGTAGGGACCGCCGGTGTACTTCGTCGAGATCCGGTCGACGATCTCCCAGGCGGCGTCGCCCTCGATCCACTCGACGACCCTGCCACGGACGATGACCGGCTGGAACGGGTTGTCGGCTGGCGTCAGGGAGAGCGCGACCCGCGGGTCACGCCGCAGGTTGCGGGCCTTCCGGGAGCGTGGGCCGGTGAGGATCGCGACATGGTCGCCGTCCGTGCCGATCCAGACAGGGACGGAGTGGGGAGCGCCGTCGGGGAGGACGCTGGCAAGGTGGGCGATCGGGGTGCCGTCGAGCACGCGGCGCACGTCGGGGTCGAGCATCGTGGTCATCTCCTGGCATGGGTTCTGTGTTGGTTCGGGTGGGCTTCTAGCGGGGGTCGGCGACTGCGTTCCGGTTGCGGTGTCGGGTGACGAGGACCTCCTCGCCCAGGCCGAGCAGCGCCCGGGCGGTGTGGGCGCCGGTCATCGCGGGGCCGCCGGCGGCGAGGTCCATCGCTCGACCTCGTAGTGGAGGTGGGTGACCGCCTGGCGCCGGGACGGCTTCGACGAGGCGGAGGCGCACATGCTCGGGGAGCGCCTCGAAGAAGGGTCGGCCGCCGCCGAGCAGGATCGGCACCTGGTGGAGGATCACCTCGTCGACGAGCCCCCGCGGTCGCGATGCCGCCGGGGCGCTGAAGACCTTGCTCATCGCCGTGATCCTTCCCGAAGTTCCTTCAAGAGACTCCATGAGCGTAGCATTCAGAGTTCCCTGAGGGAACTCCAATTGCTAGACTCCCTTCATGCAACGCACGAAGTTCGGGGAGATGGCCTGCTCCATCGCGCGCACCCTCGACGTGATCGGGGAGCCGTGGTCACCGCTGGTCCTGCGTGACGTCTACGCCGGGTTGAGACGGTTCGACCAACTTCAGGCCGACCTCGGAGTCTCGCGCAAGGTGCTGACCGAGCGGCTGAACCACCTCATCGACCAGGGCGTGCTCGAGCGCCGTCCCTACGATCAGCGGCCGCGCTACGAGTACCACCTGACACAGAAGGGCGCTGAGCTCGTCGACCTGCTCATGGTCATGGTCGGCTGGGGGGACAAGTGGCTCGCGGGCGAGGCCGGCCCGCCAGTGCTCTACCGCCATCACGCGTGCGGTGAGATCAGCAGTGTCGACCTGCGCTGCGCCCACTGCGGCCAGCCGATGCACGCAGGCGACGTCGACCTGGTGCCAGGCCCCGGCGCAGCCGTGTGACCCAGGCGGGGTCCACGGCTCCCCGACCCCCTGGGAGGCATCCGCAACCGCCGGCGGACGAGCGCTACAAGAAGTGCGACGTTGTCCGTGTGGGGCCTGGCGTCTTGGAGTTCGAGCAGTGTTCGCCTTGTGAGGCGGGGAGCCTGGGTTGCCTGCCCCGGCTCATGGTCGACGGAACTCGTCCGTCAGCACACCGTCGGGGATCACCGGAGCGACGTGTCCAACTGACGGATCAGTTCTCCGACCCGCCCACCGCCGCTCGGGGCGACCGGGTAGCGCCTCAGGACGTCCACCACGACGGGCTTCGCAAGGATCCGCGACTGCGCGATGTGGTCGGCTGCGACGGTGGGATCGTCTCCGGCGGCGAGTTCGAACGCTCGTGCGGCATGAGCGGCCGATCCGAGGATGTGCTTGACCTGAGTAGCTTTTGCCAGGGGGTGGAGGAACGCCGCACCGCACGCGTTGGCGGCCGCGCGCGCGGCATCGCTCGCCGCAGCCTGCCCTGCGTCGCGGGTCTCCTGAGCCGCCCGGTGCGCCGCCCACGCGTTGTCACGTAGCACCTTGGTCCGCTTGGCTCCGTCCGCGAACGCCTGCGCAGCGTCGATCGCGGCTCGTGGGCGCCGATCGTCAGGGCATTCACGTTCGAAGATCGCCAATGCAGGCCGCGCGCACGCCACCGCGTAGCCGGCGACCTCGCGGAGTTCGGACAGGCTGAGCTCGATCGTCGTGGAGTCATCCTTCTGCGCAGGGGCCGGAGTCTCAACGAGGTCCGGATCGGCCGGGGCCGCGGATGCGGAAGGGGCGGTGTCCTTGCTGCCAGTAACCATGCCTTCAACGGTATCGTTGAACCTTCGATTGAAACTTCCTCGCAATTCCAGAGGAACTATAGGACGGAACCTTCAAACCGACGAGCTGCTCAGGCCGGTTGACCTGACGCGCCCACCCTGCCGCCCGAACTGCTTACCAAGGAAGAACCGCAGTCCGAACCGGTCAAGCGACCAGGCTGCGATCGAGGCGCTCCCGCCCATGGCTGAGCCCAGGAACCAGGCCGTATGAACAGGTTTCGCGCGGGACGGGCACCCGACCGAAGCCCCCACGCCCGGCCAGGCAGCATCTCCGCCGCTTGGAGACCCTGACCAGGCGCTTACCTGCGCGAACCGCACATAGCGTGGTCAGATCACGCCTTGCGTTTTGACGACCTCGTGATCGACAGCGGCTGGGGGTTCGTCGGCCGAAGCACCTCGCCAGAGCGTGCGATGGGATCCGTGGTCAGCGTCGCGGTGTACCCGGCAAGCAGGCCGCCGAGGGCCTGGATGTTGCGAGTGGGTGTGTCCGTTGGAAGCGTGAACGCGTCCGGCTCACGGAAGCCGACCGGACCGTGTCGGTGTGAGGATCGGGACATCCCCGAGCGGCAGTAACCGCCCCGATCCAGGAGGTCCTCGTGATCATTGCCATTGTCGACTTCGATACCGCCACGGCCGACCGTGCGGCTGCCCTGGCCCAGCTCGACAGCGTGCGCGACGAGGTGCGCGCGATGCCAGGTAACGTCGCCTTTCAGGCGTACGCCTCCCGGGAGGACGAGACCAGAGTAACCGTGATCCACGAATGGGACGACGAGGAGTCGTTTGGCGGCTACCTGAAGTCGGACTCCTTCGCACGCTCTGGCGAGGTGCTTCGGCCGATGATGGTCGGGTCGCCGGTGAGCCGGCGCTTTCACGCGGAGTTGCTGGAGACCGTCGCCTGATCGGTGTCATGGCGACTCCCTACGATCGGTTCATGCGAGGCTGCGGATGACCCGGAAGGCGTACAGCTTCGTTCGCACGTTCCCGCAGGAGCCCGCTCGCGCGCTCAAGGTGGACCGCCACTACCTGCTCTGCGCCTCGGCCGGTGCCCTACGGCTCGAGGCGCAGGGCCAGGCGTGGCTGCTGCCGCCGGCACGGGCCGCCTTGATCGAGGCGGGCCAGGCGATACAGGTGAGCATCCCGCAGCCGGTCACGACCGCGTCGGTGTTGTTCGACACCGGATTCACCCCGGCCCCGCCAGCACCGTTGACCGTATTCGACCTCAGTCCTCTGGCACGCGCACTGGTGAACGAGTGCGGCACCTGGGGAGAGAGCGACGAACCTCTTACGGCGTACGCCGAGACGCTGTTCACCACGCTCGCCGCAGTGAGCTGGCGGCTCGCGGAGCGGCCGAGTCCAGTCGTCGTGCCGGCGGGGCGGTCACCGGAGCTACGCCGAGCCCTGCAGTTGACCGAGCAACGGCTCGGCGGCGAGATCAGCTTCGAGGACGTGGCAGAGGAGGTGGGCTTGGCGCCACGGTCGCTGGCGCGGCGCTTCGAGGATGAGACCGGCATGACGTGGCGGGCAGTCCTGCGCCGGATGCGGGTGCTGCGCGCGATCGAAGAACTGGCTGCGGGCGACACTCCGATCACCACAATCGCATTCACGGTCGGCTACACCTCACTGTCGGCGTTCAACGCCGCGTTCCGACAGCTGACCGCCCGCACACCCACGGAGTACCGAGCCAGCTTCCGGCCCTGACCAGGGGTGGGCTCCGGGCGGGACGTCAGAGCATCCCTCGCGCGCCCGTCACTGATTGATCACGTTCGGATGGCACGCGGCGGAGTCGCTGGGCACGGGAACGGCCGTCATGGATCTTCATATCTGTGAAGAACCAAGATCTGCAACGGCCGTGGAGCCCAGCATGACGGGTGTCCTGCGTGCAGCGGGAGTCCTGGCAGGGACGAAGCGGGCCAGGCGGCTGAGCAGGCTGTCAGGACGTGCCGTCACCATCGCCCCCACTCCCCCGCTTCGTCTCCGGGCTTGCGGACGCTGACCTCCACGCCCGACAGCATGCCGCGCACTTCGGACGCTGCTGACCAAGCTCGAACAGATGGCCGTGAAGTTATCCCATCTCGGGCAAGTCCGGGCGGCGCAAGCTGTCGAGCTGCGGTGCCCGGAGTTCGTTGAGACGGCCGTCCCGGAGAGGCTCGGGTATCCAGATCTGCGGCATATGCCGTTAGCCTCGGCCGCATGGTGTTCGACTCCGTTCAATTCGATCTCCAGCCTTATGCCGGTTTCGACATGAATCGATACGTTCGGCGGACCCACTGCAGCTGGGAGAAGCTCGGCTGGCAGTCCTTGCTCGTGCAACGGTTCGACCACGTCCCGCTCGTCGAAGAGATGGAGTTGCCGGCCGCGGCGGACCTGCACCTGATACTGCCCATAGGAGGCCGGACCGTGATGGAGACGCGGATCGGTGGTCGATGGAGCCGCCACACCTGGGTACCGGGGCGGCTCGAGCTGGGCGTCCCGGACCAGCCCGCCCTCCGCCGCTATCGTGGGGACGGCCCGTTGCGCAGCGTGCAGGTCCATATCCCGCGAGGCGCCGTCGAACAGACCGCGGAGCGGCTGGGTGGCCGCGCGGTGGACTATGCGAGTATGGCGGCGTCCGTGGCCGCCGGCGATCCGCTGATCGAGGAGGCCGTCCGCGCCGTCGGCTCCGCGGACGAGACCGGCGACCTGTACGCCGAGTCCGCGGCCGCCTTCCTGGCCGTGCACCTGCTCACCCGCCATTCCCGGCTACCCGGCCAACGGGCGCCGGTGCGGGAGGACACACGCGTCCGCGCGGCGATCGCCCTCATGCAGGACCGACTGGCCGAACCGCTCACCCTGGCCGACATCGCGGACGACGTGTATCTCAGCGTGTACCACCTCGTCCGCGTGTTCAGCCGGGCAACAGGAGAAACGCCCCACAGGTTCCTCACCCGATTGCGGATCGAGAAGGCGCAACGCCTGCTGCGGGATACCGACCTCACGGTCGCCCAGATCGCGCCGCTCTGCGGTTTCGCCAGTCCCGGTGCTCTGTCGACGGCCTTCCTGCGGCACACCGGCACCCGTCCCTCGGCATATCGCAATTCCTGACCGCTCTCCCGGCAATCTCCGGCATGGACCCGCGGGTGACCCGTTCCTAGGGTTTCGTCCATGTCTGAAAACACGGCGACAACGCCTGAGATCGAGCCCTACCCCATTCACATTCCCGACCGCGACTTGACGGACCTGCGGGCTCGTCTTGACGGGGTTCGGCTTCCCGAGCCCGAAACGGTGCCGGACGCCACGCAGGGTATCGAGTTGGATCAGCTGAGGATGCTGCTGGACGCCTGGCGACAGCACGACTGGCGGGCCAGGGAAGACCGGTGGAACGCGATTCCGCACTACCGCGTGCGCCTCGACGGCCTGCATGTCGCGTTCTGGCACGTGCGCTCGCCCGAACCCACAGCGCGCCCCTTGTTGCTGACCCATGGCTGGCCGGGCTCCGTCCTCGAATTTGAGAACGTCCTCGGGCCGCTCAGTGATCCGGTCGCCCATGGCGGTTCCGCGAGTGACGCCTTCCACGTGGTCGTCCCGTCCCTGCCGGGGTTCGGGTTCAGCGATCGTCCACGCGAGCGCGGCTGGCACCCCGGCCGCACGGCGCGGGCGTGGGCCGAGCTGATGACCGTGCTCGGCTACGAGCGGTTCGGCGCGCACGGCGGAGACTGGGGCGCGTTCGTCAGCACCGAGCTGGCGCGCCTGGTGCCCGAGCGCGTCACCGGCCTGCACCTGACGATGCCGCTCGCCTCTCCCCTGCCGGACGACCGGATCTCTCCGGACCCGGCGGAACAACGCATGCTGAAGCGGCGTGATATGCATCTTGCGGACGGATACGGCTTCGGGATGATCATGAGCACGCGCCCGCAGACGCTCGGCTACTCCCTGCTCGACTCGCCTGCCGGCCTGGCGGCGTGGCTCGGCGAGAAGTTCGCCGCCTACTCCGACACCCGACCGGAGGCCGGCGGTGGGGTGAGCGTGTCGCAGCAAGTGGACAACATCGCCCTGTACTGGCTGACCGGGACGGGTGCCTCCAGTGCTCGCTGGTACTGGGAGGCCATGCGGTGGGTACCACGCAGTGCCGAAGAAGAGAACGCACAACCGGTGACGGTGCCCACCGCCTGTTCGCTGTTCCCGGCCGAGCCGTGGCCGACCGCCCGGCGCTGGGCCGAGCGCCGCTACCACGACCTCCGGTCATGGAACGAACTGGACAGGGGTGGCCACTTCCCCGGTCTGGAACAGCCAGATCTTCTGGTCTCCGAAATCAGAGCCGCATTCCATCACGCACGCCACGATCCCGGCGATCTCGCACAGTGAGAGTTTCTCACCCCACCGTCTCCCTTCCCGCCCGAGCGGCTACATCTTGAAGATTCAGTTAGAGGCTATCGCGAACCTTAGTTGCTCTCCCTCTCGTTTCGCTATAGCATCTAACGCAAGCATGAGCCTCTAGCTCATCGCTGGTGCGCGGCACGGGGTTCGCTGCCGCGCACTCGGCAGACGAAGGGAAACACCATGACGACCGTGTCCACGTCACCCGCCCGCACCGATCGGCGCACTCCGCTGGCGGTGACCGTCTCCTCCTGGGCGGTCCCCGTCATGGTGCTGGGCCAGTTCGCCCTGCTGGCGATCGTCCCGGTCACGATCGCGCTGGTCGGCGCTCTCCGCCACGCCCGCGACCGGACGGTTCGCTGGGCCGCCGCACTCCTCGCCGTCACGTACGCGATCCCGCTCGTCGTCTGGCTGACGCGGCCCGACGGCGCGCCGAGCCTGTCCAAGGACATTCACCCCGCGTTCGTCGCTTTGATCGTCGCCGCCTCCGCCGCGCTCATCGTGGCCATCCTTCGCGCCCGGCGCTGAAGCAGCGTGCCCGCTTCCGGCGGGTGGACGCCGTCTTCGACCACATCGGCGGCCGCGGCGTCGTCGACTCCTGCCCCCGGCGGCACCCTCGACTCCTACGGCAGCGCCTCCACCCGCAGCAACGAGGGCTCAACGCTGCTCGGCCGGCTCTCGACTGTGGCACGCCCTGCCCAAACCGGCGCCGCGATCTGGGCCGGAGAAGCTTCGGCCGAGCACCGGGTCCAGGCCCGGCTGCGCACCGACCTCACCCAGGTCTTCGCTGCCCTGCAGCACGGCGACGTGATCGCCGTCCGGCCGCTTCTCTCCCACCTCTCCGGCGCCCTGCTGCCCTCCTGGCGCGCAGCACCCCCTGCGCGTTCAGTCCCGTTCCCTCAGAACCAAAGGAATCTCCATGACCATGTCCAGCAACAGCCTGTTGAACTCCTCCGGTCAGCAATTCCGGACCCGCGCACGCATCACCGCGCTCACGATCTCGCTCGCCGCAACCGGCGTACTCGCAGGCAACGTCCCCGCCGCGCAGGCCGTCACCGCACAGCCCCAGGCCGCCCGTCACGCCGACGCTCACCACGGCGGTGGAGTCCAGTGCCGCGGGGAAGGTGTCGACCCCACCGCGAAGATCCGGTACCGGACCGAGACCTTGATCAAGGCGCCGCTGAGCACCATCTGGAAACTGCAGACCGATGTGGAACGCTGGCCGACCTGGCAGGAGCCCGTGACCAGCATGAAGCGCCTGGACCCGGGCCCGCTCCGGAAGCACTCGCAGTTCCGGTGGACCACTCCGGTGCCCGCCACTCCCATCAGCCCGCCCACCACGCTGGTCATCACCTCCACCGTCCGCCAACTTCAGCACCACACGTGCATCCGCTGGACCGGGCCCGCGATCGGCAAAGGACTGCGCATCGACCGGGGCGTCCACGTCTGGACCTTCACCAAGGTCAAGGGCGGCGTCCTCGTACGCACCGAGGAGACCCATGCCGGCGACCAGATCGAGACCAACGTGCCCCTCGCCACCGACTTCCTCGGAAAAGGTCTCGAGGCCTGGCTGAAAGACCTCAAGAACACCGCCGAAGCCCGCGCCGGGGGTGTGTCCGGTTAACATCTGGACTTCACCGACTTCCATGGCGTGATGAAGGCCGCTACAAGAAATGAATCCCCTGAGCCCGTCCTTCCTGTGGCGCATGTGCTGCCTCCTGGTGCTGGCCGTCGCGATCTCCATGGCGGCCTCCATACGGGAGTCTCGGCCGGCTGAACCACCCTTCAATGGGTGGATCGACACCGTCGAGGTGGAAGGAAGGGCCCTCATCCTGCACGCGGTCAGCGGGACGAACTCCACGGAATGCCTCAAGGCCGACGAAGCCGAAGCTGCCGAGTCCGAGACGAGCGTGCGGGTCCGGGTGGTGCTTCGCGACGTCTGCCCGCGACGTGAGCGCACGCTGCTGGAGAAATGGCGGGACGAGTTCTGGCCGCGTGCTTACATCGGTACCGGCGGGGTCGTCTTTGTGCCCGTCACGCTCGACCGGCCCTTGGGGCGCCGGAAGGTCTTCGACGAGGAGGGCCGCGAGATCCGGGTCTGCCCGATCACGGGCTCGCGATTGAAGACCATGCAACAGTGCCTGAAGTAGGGTGTTGACCGGTCAGCGCTGGGGCGGGCCGAACCCTGCGATGTCGCTGCTGTCGTGTCGCTCGAGCAGGGCCTCGGCGCCGTTTTCGAGGGTCCGGGCCGTGTCCGTCGCACGGGGGAGCATGGTCTTTTCGTAGGTGGCGATGGCGTCGGCGACCGTGGTGGAGCCGGCCAGCGCGAGGGCGAGTTCGCAGGCGTCGAGCATGGCCAGGTTGGCGCCGACGCCCAGCGGGGGCATGAGGTGGGCGGCGTCGCCGAGCAGGGTCACGGTCGGCGTGGGTTCCCAGGTGTGTGGGACCGGCAGGGCGAACAACGGACGATCGACGTACGGTCCGTCGTTGTCGGTGATCATCCGGAGCATGGGTGGCGACCAGCCGGAGAAGGCGTCGAGCAGCCGGGCACGGATCCCGGCGGTGTCGCCGGCGTGCAGACCGCTCGCGGTGATCCAGTCGGCGGGCAGGCGCTGGATGATGTAGACCCGGATGTGGTCGGCGCTGTTGCGCTGGGCGAACAGAGCGCGGTCGCCGTCGGCTGCGGTGGCGCTCCCCTGGCCGACGAGCGCGGCGAGGTCGGGGTGCGCGTTCTCGACATCCTGGAACCGAGCCTCCAGGAAGCTGACCCCGGTGTACAGCGGCGCGGCCGGCGACACCGCCGGGCGGACTCGGGAGAACGCACCGTCGGCACCGACGACCAGGTCTGTCTCGACGGTCGTGCCATCGAGGAAGTGCACCCGCCGCGGGCCATCGGCCGGGCCGCTGACCTTCTCGACGGCGTGGTCCCACTGCACGGTCCCCGGCTCCAGCGAGTTGAGCAGCAGATCGCGCAACTGGCCCCGGTCGATCTCCGGTTTGAAGAGCTCGCCTTCGGCCGGGACGTGATGGCCCAGGATCCGCCCCGTCAGATCCAGGAGGCGCATCTCCTGTCCCTCCGGGCGTGCCAGCCTGAAGAACTCGTCGAGCAGGCCGGCCTCGCGCAGGGCGAGCTGCCCGTCGTCGGCGTGCAGATCGAGGGTGCCGCCCTGGTTGCGCGCCGCCGGGTGCGGGTCGCGGTCATAGACCGTCACGGGGATGCCGTGCTTCTGCAAGATGCGGGCAGCGGTGAGGCCACCGGGACCTGCTCCGATGATGCTGATCCTCGCGGTGGACGGTGCTGGCGAGTTCATGGCTGATCCTCTTGTTCATGACTGTGTGCGAGCCGCGGCGGGATTGCGGACGCGACTCCCTGTAGCGCGCGGGGCCGCAAGCCGTGTTCGCCTGCCGATTCCTGTGATGCCGCCGCTGCGTCGGGCTGTTCACACCACCCGGTCGCACACTGCGGCTGCTCGTGCACGTCGTCCCCGAGAGCTGGAGGCAACCCCGCCACCCCAGAAAAGCAGAACGAGTAGAAAAGTGCAATCGGTCCACTAATTGTCGGTGACCACTTTTGGGTAGGGTGTGCGCATGGACAAGCCACCTGTCGTCGGTCGCCGCGAACGCAAGAAGGCGGCAACCCGTCAAGCGATCGCCGACGCCGCCCTGCAGCTGTTCCTTGCGCGAGGCTACGACCGGGTGAGCATCAGAGACATCGCCGAAGCGGCCGACGTGTCGACCACAACGCTGTTCAAGCACTTCCCGGGCAAGGAGGCACTGGTCTTCGACCAGGACGAAGACCAAGAGGCGGAGTTGGTCGCCGCGGTACGTCAACGCCCCGCCGGCCAGGGCATCGTCGATGCGCTCCGCGAGCACGTCCTCACGTCCTGGCTCCCGGTCGCGACCCACCCGCGCTGGGCCGAATTCACCGATCTCGTGGACTCCACACCGGCCCTGCAGGAGTATGCCGAACGCATGTGGACCCGGCACGCCGCCGCCCTCAGCGCGGCCATCGCCGATGACGCCGGCGTAAGTCACGACAACAT
This sequence comes from Nonomuraea sp. NPDC000554, assembly GCF_040300065.1. Lineage (NCBI taxonomy): Bacteria > Bacillati > Actinomycetota > Actinomycetes > Streptosporangiales > Streptosporangiaceae > Nonomuraea > Nonomuraea sp. NPDC000554. The sequence continues at coordinate 81,920 of NZ_JBEPDC010000022.1, forward strand.
CGCCTGCCAGGCACTCGCCCGGTTCATTCTGGCGATACCGCCACTCACCCGAGGCCGGCAGGATCCCCGACCGGCCGTCGAGGAGATCTTCGACCTCCTCACACACGGCTGGCACCCGCCCGGCTAGCTGGACCTACCATCACGCGCCCCCTCCGCTCTGTGGTTGCAGATCGTCCGGCTCGGGCTCATCAGGGAACCGCAGCCCAGCCACTCGGACGAGCGTGGCCAGTTTGTCGGGGAGCTGACCGGCGAGCTCGGCGGTCGTGCATGGCGGGCTCCAGGGCGGTCGGTCATCGTCGTGGCGAGTGGCGCCGGGTTGCGTTTTAGCAGCTCAACGGCTGTGCCGCTCCGGCGGTGTGGAGCGTCTGCAATACCCGCGACAACAATGTGTTGCCTGTTGCCCGCAACGCCTGCTGAGGCTCGCGAGACGGACTAGCCTCGTCGAGTCGTTGGCCGGTTGAGAGACGAGGGGTATGGGTGAGCAAGTCCTTCGTGCACCTGCACGTGCACACCGAGTACAGCATGCTGGACGGGGCGGCCAAGATGAAGCCGCTGTTCAAGGAAGCCGCCCGGCTGGAGATGCCCGCCATCGCGATGTCGGACCACGGCAACATGTTCGGGGCCTACGAGTTCCAGAAGGTCGCGAAGGACAGCCCGGTCAAGCCCATCATCGGCATCGAAGCGTACCTGGCACCGGAGAACCGGTTCGTGAAGAAGCCCGTCTTCTGGGGGCAGCGCGCTGAGACCGGTGTCGCGGACGGCGAAGGCGGCAAGGACGTCTCCGGCGGTGGCCGGTTCACCCACATGACCATGTGGGCCAAGGACGCGGACGGGCTGCGCAACCTGTTCAAGCTGTCGTCCCTGGCCTCGTTCGAGGGCTACTACTCCAAGCCCCGCATGGACAAGGACCTGATCTCGCAGTACGCCGCCGGCATCATCGCGACGACCGGCTGCCCGTCCGGGGCGGTGCAGACCCGCATCAGGCTCGGCCAGTACGACGAAGCGGTCAAGGTCGCCGCTGACTACCAGGACATGTTCGGCAAGGAGAACTACTTCCTGGAGCTGATGGACCACGGTATCGACATCGAGCGCGAGGTCCGCGCCGACCTGCTTCGGCTGGCCAAGCAGCTCGACATCCCGCTGCTGGTCACCAACGACTCCCACTACGTGACCGAGGACCAGGCCGACGCGCACGACAGCCTCCTGTGTGTCGGCGTGGGCAAGAACAAGGACGATCCGAACCGGTTCCGGTTCAACGGCTCGGGCTACTACCTCAAGACCGCCGACGAGATGCGCGCCCTGTTCGCCGACCTTCCCGAGGCGTGCGACAACACGCTACTGGTGGCCGAGATGGTGGGCGACTACAGCGACGTGTTCGCCCAGGTGGACAGGATGCCGGACTATCCCGATATTCCTGAAGGGGAGACGCAGGAATCCTGGCTGCGCCAGGAGGTCGAGCGTGGCCTGGAGATGCGGTACGGGACGCCGGTCCCCGCGGAGGTGCGGGAGCGGTACGAGACCGAGATGAAGGTCATCGGCCCGATGGGGTTCTCCTCCTACTTCCTCGTGGTCGCCGACATCTGCAAGTACGCACGTGACAACGGCATCGCGGTCGGGCCCGGCCGTGGTAGCGCGACCGGGTCGATCGTCGCCTACGCGACCCGCATCACCGAGCTCGACCCCTTGGAGCACGGCCTGCTGTTCGAGCGGTTCTTGAACCCTGAGCGGATCAACCCGCCCGATGTCGACCTCGACTTCGACGACCGCCAGCGCGACCGCATGGTGGCCTACGTCACCGAGAAGTACGGCAGCGCGATGACCGCGCAGGTCAACACGTTCGGCACCATCAAGGCCAAGGCCGCCGTCAAGGATGCCTCGCGCATCCTCGGCTACCCGTTCGCCGTGGGCGACAAGATCACGAAGGCGATGCCGCCGGACGTCATGGGCAAAGGCGTCCCCCTCGCGGACCTGTTCAACGAGGAGCACGCCCGCTACAACGAGGGCACAGAGATCCGCGCCCTGTACGAGAACGATCCCGACGTGCGCAAGGTCATCGACACCGGCCGGGGCATCGAGGGCCTGATCCGCGGAACGGGCGTCCACGCGGCAGCGGTCATCCTGTCCTCACATCCGCTGCTGGACCTGATCCCGATGCACAGGCGGGACAAGGACGGCGTGATCATCACAGGCTTCGACTACCCGTCCTGTGAAGACATGGGCCTGGTCAAGATGGACTTCCTGGGGCTGAGGAACCTGGGCATCATCGACCACGCCATCAAGATCATCAAGCAGAACCGTGGCATCGAACTCGACACCCTCACCCTCCCCCTCGACGACGAACGCACCTACCAGCTCCTGGCCCGAGGCGACACCCTCGGCGTGTTCCAGCTCGACGGCGGCCCCATGCGGCAGCTCCTCAAGCTGATGGAACCCACCCGATTCGAGGACATCGCCGCCGTGCTAGCCCTGTACCGGCCGGGCCCGATGGCCGCCAACGCGCACACCAACTACGCGCACCGCAAGAACGCCCGCCAGGACATCGAGCCCATCCACCCCGAGCTGAAAGACGCCCTCGAACCCATCCTCGGCTCCACCTTCCACCTGCTGGTCTACCAAGAGCAGATCATGGCCGTAGCCCGGGAACTCGCCGGCTACACCCTCGGCGGCGCCGACCTGCTCCGCCGCGCCATGGGCAAGAAGAAACCGGAGGTCCTCGCCAAGGAGTTCGACAACTTCCAGAAGGGCATGCGCGACAACAGCTACAGCGACGAGGCGATCCAGGCGCTGTGGGACGTCATGCTGCCGTTCTCCGGGTACGCCTTCAACAAGTCCCATACCGCCGGGTACGGCCTGGTCGCCTACTGGACCGCCTACCTGAAGGCCAACTACCCCGCCGAGTACATGGCCGCGCTGCTCACCTCCGTGGGCGACGACAAGGACAAGGCCGCCGTCTACCTCGCCGAGTGCCGCAAGATGGGCATCGAGGTCCTGCCGCCGGACGTGAACGACTCCCAGCTCGACTTCGTCGCGGTCGGCGACGACAAGGTCCGCTTCGGCCTGGGCGCGGTCCGCAACGTCGGAGAGAACGTCGTCGAGGGCATCGTCAAGGCCCGCAGGGAGAAGAGCCAGTACAAGGACTTCAACGACTTCCTGTCCAAGGTGCCGCTGACGGCCTGCAACAAGCGAGTCATCGAGTCGTTGATCAAAGCCGGGGCGTTCGACTCGCTGAACCACCCGCGCAAGGCGCTGCTCATGGTGCACGAGCAGGCCGTGGAGTCTGTCATCGACATCAAGAAGAACGAGGCCCACGGCCAGGACTCGCTGTTCGGCGGTATGGACGGCGACGACGACGGTGCGGCGTTCTCCGTCGCCGTCCCCGACATGGAGTGGGACAAGAAGACGCGGCTCGACTTCGAGCGGGAGATGCTCGGCCTGTACGTGTCGGACCACCCGCTGGCCGGCGCCGAGCGGCTGCTGGCCCGCAACCGGGACACCACGATCGCGGACCTGCTCGAATCCGGCCGCGAGGACCGCGGCGACATCAGCGTGTGCGGCATGATCACGAAGGTGGACAAGCGAGTCAACAAGGCCGGCAAGCTCTGGGCGATCGCCACCGTCGAGGACATGGACGCCGCCGTCGAATGCCTGTTCTTCCCCAAGAGCTACGAGCTCTACGGGCCGGAACTGCGGGAAGACGTCGTGGTGGCGGTGCGCGGGCAGATCAACAACCGCGACGGCGCCATCTCCATCTTCGCGACAGACCTGACCATGATCGACGTGTCAGGAGTCAACAGCGACGCCGGCCACCCCGTCACCCTGCTCCTGCGCGAAGAACGCATCACCCCGCAACTCCTGGACGAGCTGCGGAACGTGTTGAAGCTGCACCAAGGGCAGGTGCCCGTGCTGATCAACCTGCGGCGGCGGATCGGGGGGAAGACCTTGGTCCTGTCCCTGCCGGAATTCCGGATCAACCCGGAGTCGTCGTTCGCCGCCGACATCAAACAGCTGTTCGGCCCGGAAGCGATCATGCTGTGACCGGCCGCCGGCGGGTCGATGTGCTCATCACCGACGAACTGCCGGTGTGTCCGCGGTGCACGCGCGAGGGGCTCCTCCTCGCGCGTGTGCCCTACGGCTGGGCGAACGCCTGCGCCGGCCGGGCAGATGGATGTACCGGCGTCGTCCTCTGCGCGGCGTGTGATACCGCAGCGCCACACGCGGCACCGCTGATCACGTGGTTCCAGGTACATGGGCAGGTGAACGGCGGGAACAGCGAGGAGTTCGTCCGGCTGGCAGTGGCATGGGCAGACGACCTGTCCGTGCCACCACTCGACGAGCAAGAGTTGGAGTCCGAGTTCGACCGGTGGCGCCGCGGCGAACTGTGACCGGCCAAGAAAGCGGTTTCGACGGCTGCCTCGCGGGCTGGAGGATCTGCTTGCAGCGCCGTCGCTGCCGCGCCTGGAAGGTGTCGCAAGGTCGGTCTACCCGGCCACATGGCACAGAGCGGTGTCCACGGCCTTCATGAGGTGGCGGAAGTCGTTCATGTCACGGGGCTCTGTGGTGATCGTGACGGTGACGGCGCGGCCGGGGCGGCCGGTCCGGTCGACCAGGAGCCCGGCGGCCGTCGAGTAGCCGTGCATCTGGCCGGAGTGGCCGACGAAGCCGCCGCAGGTCAGCTCGTTGCGTTCGAGCCCGAGGCCGTAGTGTTCCACTGGACCGCCGGGGGTGGCGCTGGTCATGCGGGTCATCTGGGCGAGCTCGGCGGGGCGCAGCAGCCTGCCACGCAGCAAGGCCAGGAAGAACCGGTTGACCTCACCCGGCGTGGAGATCATGTCTCCGGCGGCGTCCAGGTAGCCGGCGTCCTGCTCGGTCACATCGACCATGCCGGACGCCACCCGGATGTATCCGCGCGGATGCGGCCCTCGGACGCGGTACTGGGCGGGGCGGGGTGAAGAGGTCTTTCGCAGACCCAGGGGTTCGGTGATCCGGCGCCGAACCTCGTCGTGCCAGCTCCTGGCCCCCGTGACCCTCTCAATGATCATGCCGAGCAGGAGATATCCGGTGTTGGTGTAAGCCCACTTCCCCTTCGCTCCCGGCGGGACGAACGTGGGTCGACCGTCCAGCGCGTGGCGGATCAGCTCGCCTCTGTCGTGATGGTCGAACCGGTGGCGCGCGAACTCCTCATCGTGCGGCAGCAGATCGCCGGGATCGGGCAGGCCGCTGGTGTGCTGGAGCAACTGTCTGACCGTGATGGCACGGCCGTCACCGCCGTTTCCCCGCACCACCCCGGGAAGATATCGCTCCACCGCTGTGTCGAGCCCGATCCTGCCCTCGCCGACGAGTTGCAGGACGACCGTGGCGACGAAGGCTTTGGTGACCGAGCCGATCCGTACCCGCCCGTCCATCGGCACCGGAAGGCCGGTCCTCAGATCGCCCGTGCCGGCACGCAGGGTCGTCGTGCGGCCATGCGACCCAGGCTCGGTTACCGTGGCGAGGATGCCGGGAATCCCCAACTCACGGACGAGGCGTTCCAGCTGCACCTGGAGCGCCGTCGGCTCGTGATCGGCCGACGCCCGCACCGGCACCGCGGCGATGGTGACCACGCACAGCACCGCCCCTGCCGCAGCGACCAGGCTCCTGCCCAAAGACCGGACGACCATGCCATTCCTTTCGTGAGGCGTTCACGGAAATGCCGGGCCGCTCTCCGGCCGGGCTGAACCATCCTCACTGAGACGGGCGTGGGCCACAGTGACTCCAGCAGCCCAATCCGAGGTGAGGCCTGCACCACCTCAGATTGCGTGACGGAGGTCCGCAGATTCCGCGTCCACGACAGGCCGAGTTCAAGCCCTTCGCCCAGCGTCGGATGAAAGGCACTCATCCTGCGTCAACGTTGCCGATTGGCTCTTCTGCGACCGGTGACGTGAGATCGCCCGGTCGAGAAGGATGGTTGGCACGGTGGCTGCTGCCAGGCCGGCGCCGATCCATGTGACGGAGATGATGCCGGCGCCGGCGCTGAGGGCGGCCCCGGCGAGCGCGGGGACAAGGCTGATACCGAGTTGGAACGCGGAGACGGTGGTGGCCCCGGCGAGTGTCGGCGCCTGGGATGCGATGGTGAACACTCGTCCGTAGATGGCTGGGTTCAGGACGAATCCAGCGATCCCGAGGAGCAGGACGAGGGGGACGACGGCCAGCGCGTGCTCGGCGAGGACCGCCAGCAGGACAGAACTGACCAGTATCCCGATCGCTCCGATCAGGAGCGCGTGAGAGGGGCGCCTGTCGGCGATCCTGCCTCCGATGGAGAGACCGATGAAGGCGCCGACGCCGAACAGCGTGAGGATCGCGGGAACCCAGACGCCAGGGATGCCGGTGATGTCGGTCACGAGTGCCGCAAGGTAGTTGAACGAGATCATGTAGGCGGCGGTGCTCAGGAGGGTGGCGGCGTAGACGACCCACAGTTGTGGCCGTCTCATGGTACGAAGCTCACGCCTCACACTGGGTTCCTTGTTCGCGCTCGTCGCAGGCAGCGTGAGAAGGGTCAAGATCGCGCCGGCGGCAGTGAGGGCGACCACACCCCAGAAGCCCCCTCGCCATCCCGTGAAGTAGCTGAGCAACGCGCCTGCCGGGCCGCCGGCGATCATCGCGAGGCTGAGCCCGCTGACCACGACTCCGGAGGCGCGTGCGGTGCGGTCGGGTGTGACGAGGCTGATCGCGGTAACCGCTGCGACCGCCCAGAACCCCGCATAGGCGACGCCGCAGATGAAGCGGGTGGCCAGCAGCACCGCGTAACTGTCAGTGAGAAGGCCGATCGTTACCGAGGCGGCGAAGATGGCTTGGGCGGTCACCAGCGTGGTCCGTCGCGGCCAGCGCAGCGTCATGATGGCCAAGGGAGGCCCGCCGATGACGACACCGATGGCGAACGCCGCGATCAGCGCACCGGCGGAGGACAACGTGATCTGGAGGTCGTCCGCGATCGCCGGCAGGACCCCGGCAAGCAGGAACTCCGCGCTGCCCATCGCGAACAGGCTGAACGCGAGCAGGTAGACACCGAGCGGCAGCCTCCCGCGAGAGACCGGCTCCTGCTGTGCGGTTTCGACGCTCACCGGCCATCACCGCTTCCCTGAACGCCGGTGACCCGTCCGTGCTCGAACGTTCCGCCGATGTCGGCGAGCTTCTGTTCCAGGACGTGCATGGGCGCCGCGCCGACCCACGAGCCCACGGGCCGGCCCCCGGCGTAGACGACGAAGGCGGGAACGGCGGTGATGCCGTGCCGGTCCGCCAGCTCCGGCTCCTCGTCCAGGTCGATCTTGACGACGTCCAGGGTGCCGGACCGCTCGGCGGCCAACTGTTCCACGATGGGGGTGACCATCCGGCACGGATGACACCAGGTGGCCCAGAACTGGATCAGGACGGGCCGCTCGGCCTGGAGGACGCGCTCGGCGAACGTCTGCTCGGTGATGCTGTCAACCGAGCTTGGGGTATGTGGGGGCATGTACGGGTCTCCGGGTTCGGGTATGAGGGTGAGGTCGGGCGCGCCGCGGTGCGGACGGGTGGGCCGGCGGGCGGCGGCCGCGGCGTGGCGCCGTTCGACGGCGCGGTCGGCGTCCTCGTCCAGCAGGGCGGTGTTGGTGGCGGACCCCATGCCGGCGGGTCCAGGATGCGCTGGAAGTCATCGCTCCACTGACGCGGGAGCAGGGCCTGGCGCACCGCCCCCGGGTGGGTGCCGAGAACAACGAGGGGCTGGTCGCGGACCTCGTAGACGTGACAGCAGGGGCAAGTGCGGCAGGTCCATGCCCCACCAGCTCGACGCCTTGATCATGGCGATCACCTCCGGCCCCGATGGTGCGTCCCCGGGTGGTGAACCGACAACTACTGTTGCCGTTTCTGGGACGTGGGAGGTGGAAGGACGGGGCGCCGGAGGTCGACGAACGCCAACACCGCGCCAGCGGACGGCATCGCGTTGTGTGCCCTGTTCGCCGAGCTGGAGGGCGAAGCCGGGGCCGACCGCGTCACGGCCTGGTTCACCGCCCGCCGGGGCACGGCGAACATCGTGGTGTCGCGACGGGCAGAAGCCGTGTCGCGAAGATCTAGATCCAGCCCTCGAGACCGGCCATGAAATCTTCGAACAGGTGGCGATGGATCGTGTGCTCGGCACCCTTCACCACGCTCACCTCGAAGCCCCTGGAGACCAGGGTTTCGGCGAACTCCCCGGAGACCAGTTCGCTCGGGTCGGCCAGTTGGACCAGTGACGGCACCACCGGGTCGGGGGTGAAGTCCGAGCCGGTGAACGAGGTCAGCGCCATCGCGGTGGCCGGGTCCCACTTGGCCAGCATCTCGATCTCAAGGGCGCATTCCTCGGCGGACCAGCCGGGATGGACCTGCCGCACCATCTCCACGGTCTGCTCCTTGGCCGCGGCCATCATCGCGCCGAAGTCCACTCCGTCGATCTTGGGTACGCGGAACGCCGGGTCGGAGTAGACCGCCCTGCCCGGCTTGAGCCGCTCGACCGCGAGCGCCAGGGTGAGGCCGCCGAGTGAGTGACCGATGGCCAGGTCGGGGGTGGCCGGGACCGACTCCAGCACGCTTGAGGCGTACAGCTCGGGGGTGTACTCCTCGGCGCGGAAGCTCTCGCCATGCCCGGGCAGGTCCACCGCGATGACCCGGTAACCACGCTCGGCCAGCGCCGGGCCGACCCGCCACCAACAGCGGGAGTCGGCCATGATGCCGTGGATCAGCACGGCGACCCGGTCACCGGAGCCCCATTCGCGAGTGTGCAGCATCGGATTACCTCACAGATGTGGTCGACGGTACGGCGATCCCGCCGACGAGAGCCGGCGCCCTCGCAGGCAGCCACGGCGGCCGACGGACCGCTTATACGTATAAGCAGTTGATAGCATCGCCCCAGACGATCGACAAGGACAGGGCTCCGGTCTTCATCAACTCGCGATGATCCAGAATGGACTCGATGTCCGCCAAGCCGCCCACCAGTCTCGACGTCGCCCGCGAGGCAGGCGTCTCTCAGGCGACCGTGTCGTACGTCCTCAACAACCGCGAGGGCGCGCGTATCAGCGACGAGACACGGGCGCGCGTCCAGGAGGCCGCCGACAGGCTCGGGTACGTGCCGCACGCCGGAGCCCGGACGCTGCGGACCGGACACAGCAGGCTCGTGCTGGTGCCGCTGGTCGACGCCCCGTACGGCCAGCTCGCCGTCGGCCTGATGGAGGGGTTGGACCGCGAGCTCAGCCGGCTCGGATACACCATGATCCAGTACGGCGCGCGCCACCTGAAAGGCGTGGCCGCCGCCCGCGCCTGGGCCGAGCTACGCCCGGTCGCGGTCCTCGCCCCGGCCACACGGCTGACCCGGCACGCCGTGGACGTACTGCACTCAGCGGGGATCAGAGCGGTGATCGGCATCGGCGTCGCAGGCTGGTCCTCCGACCTCGTCTCCACCATGACCATGGACCACGAAGGGATCGGGGCCACCGCCGCCGAACACCTCCTCGCACGCGGCAGTCGCACCCTCACCGCGATCGTCCCGACCGAGGACGGCCTGCGCGACATGGGCCTGCGCCGGGCGGCAGGCGTACAGCGGGTGGCCGCCGCCCGCGGCCTGCCCTACAACCAGGTGGACCTGGCCTTCTCCGAGTCCGCGACCGCCGCGTGGCTGGACGCGTGGCAGGACGCGTGGCAGGCGGGCGTCAGCGGAGACGGCCGGACCAAACACGGCGTGTTCGCCTACAACGACGACTACGCCATGCTGCTGATGGCCGCGCTCGCCGACAACGGGCTCTCCGTCCCCGGCGACGTGGCGGTCGTGGGCTGCGACGACCTGCCGCTGGCGAAGCTGCTGCGGCCCCGGCTGACCACCATCCGCCTCAGCGTCACCGACGCTCCCGCCATGCTCGCCCAGACCCTGGACGAGATCGTCAGGACCGGCGGGACCGGGCAGCGCCCCCTCGCCCTGTGGACCCACGCGCTGGTCGAGCGCGATTCCGCCTGAGCGTCACCCAGGGGTGACGCGGGAAACCGCAGGCCGCCGGCCAGGAACGGCCGAAGACGTGCGGATCTGGAGGTCGGCAGAGAAGAGGCGGCCGTGGTCGCCTTCACGGCCTTCGATGCGGTCGACGAGCAGTTGTACCGCCGCCTGGGCGGTCTCGCCGGGCAGGAAGCTGAGCGTGCTGACCGGCGGATCGGTGTAGGAGGCCGCCGAATCTTCCGTCGCGCAGACGAGCAGCAGGTCGTCGGGGACGGAGCGGCCGAGCCTGCGGATCGTGTCCAGCAGGAGCGGCGGGCTGAGCTCGACCAGGGTGACGAGCGCGTCGGGCGGGACCTGGGCGGTGAGCAGCTCCCTCACGGCGTCGAGCGTCTGCTGGACACCGGGGCTGGGAAGGCAGACGATCCGGGGTTCACGGCCCCGCTCGGCGCACCAGTCCCGGTAGGCGCTGACGGACTGCTGGTAGAAGCAGGCCGTGGCCGTGGCCGCGACAACCGCGATCCGTTCCGCGCCGGCGTCCTCCAGGTGATCGAGAACCTGGCGCGCGGCGCCGTCGTAGTCGAAGTCGACCCAGCGGCCGATCTCCTGTGCCCCGCTCCCAGCCTCCGCCAGGGCCCGCCGGTCCGAGACCACGGGGACGCCCGCCGCGAGGAAGTCTCCGACCATCGGATCTCCCGCGACCGGGTCGATGACGAACACGCCGTCCAGCGGCATGTCCAGCCAGCAGTCCTCCGGCCCCGAGGTGGGCAGGAGGACGACGCCGTATCCGTGGGCCAGGGCCGCTTGGGTCATGGCGGTGGTGAGCTGCGAGAAGTACGCCAGATCGGCGTAGACCCAGGGCATCTCGACGTACTCGCGTGCCGTGACGCCGAGCAGCCGGGTGTGCCCCTTGCGCAGCAGCCGTGCCGTGGCATTCGGGCGGTAGCCGAGACCTCGGGCCACCTGCCGTACGTGCTCACGTGTGGCCGCGGGAAGCCGTCCGGTTCCGTTCAGCGCGTCTGACACGGTCGTCTTGGACACCCCCGCGGCGCGGGCCACATCGACGAGGCGAACCCGGGCGCTGCGCTCTGACTGGCTCATGATCGGGAATCCTGTCATTCGGCTGAATGGTCCGCTACCCAAGTCAAGCATTGCAGAATCGTTCCGCCAAACCCTTGTGCAGGAACGTTCCTTCACGAATACTCGCTGCCACCTCAGCCGCATACCGGATCGTTGCGGCCCGTTCAGAAAGAGGTGGTCTGTTGCGCACCTCCCGTACCGCTGCCGCGACGACCCTGCTCACCCTCGCAGTCGCCGCCTGTGGCGGCGCTCCGCAAGCCGGCAAGGGCGGCTCCGCCGCATTCGAGATCACGAAGGACACCGCACCGGCCAAGGGCACCGTGGACTCGGTGACCTGGTCGCTCTACGCCGAACCGCAGTCCCTCGACTACGTGTACGCCTTCGACTACCACCCCAACACCGTGCTCGCCAACGTGTGCGAGCAGCTCATGCGGATCACCCCTGACCTGAAGGTGGAGCCCGGCCTGGCCAGCGCCGCGACCTCACCCGACCCCAAGCGCTGGGTCTACACGATCCGCTCCGGCGTGAAATTCCACGACGGATCCACGCTCACCGCCGACGACGTCGTGGCCAGCATGCGCCGTCACCTCGATCCCAAGGTCGGCTCGTACTGGGTCTCGGCCTACACGAACGTCGACAAGATCGAGAAGACCGGGCCGATGGAGGTCACAGTCCATCTGAAGAAGCCCGACCAGCTCTTCAACGAGGAGATGGGCACCTCCGCCGGAACCATCGAGAGCGCCGCCTCCCTGGCCAAGCCGGGCTACGGCACCCCGGATGTCGGAATCAACTGCACCGGGCCGTTCTCACTCGACTCATGGCAGAAGGGCCAGTCGATCAACCTCAAGAAGTTCGACGGCTACTGGGACGCATCGCTCGCCCCCAAGGCGAACACGATCAAGACCGTGTTCATCTCCGACCCCGCCGCCCGCGTCAACGCCCTGCTCGCCGGCGAGGTCGACGGCGGTTACCTGCTGCCGTCCACCGGGTTCCCCAAGCTCCGCGCCGCCGGCAACGGCACGCTCTACTTCGGCCCGAACACGACGGCCGTGAATGTGATCCCCACCAACCTCAAGGGCACGCTCGGCGACGTCCGGGTCCGCAGGGCGCTGTCCATGGCGCTCGACCGCGAGGGCATCATCAAGGCCGCCGCGGGCGGAGTCGGCACCGCGGCGAAGGCGCCCGGCGCCATCGGCGCCTGGGGCATCGCGCCGGAGGCGGCCAAGGACTACTACGCCAAGCTTCCGGCCCTCACCAAGGACATCGCCGGGGCGAAGAAGCTGATCCAGGAGGCAGGCGCCTCCGGTAAGAAGATCGTGATGGCGACCAGCACGCTCTCCCCGGAGATCAGCGTCATCGCCAACGCGGTGCAGTCGGCAGGGCAGGCCATCGGCCTGCAGGTCGAGCTGAAGGCGGTCGCCCCGGAGGCCTACACGGCGCTGTTCTCCGACCCGAAGGCCCGCGAGGGGATCGATCTGGTCATGACGATCTGGTACGACTCCACCCCCGACCCGCTGGAGTTCTACGGGATCCTCCGGACGGGCGACTTCGCCAACTACGGCGGCTATTCCAACCCGGACTACGACGCCCTGGTAGACAAGGCCAACTCCGAGGCCGACCCGGCCGCGCGCGCGGCGACGGTCGCCAAGCTGCAGGAGATCGCCGTCCGCGATGTGGTCTGGATCCCGCTGTACGAGGTGCCGCACAACATGTTCCTCAACAAGCGGCTCACCGGCGCGCCGACCAGCATCTCGCAGCTTGTCTACCCATGGGCCGCTCGTCTGGGTTCGGCCGGTTGAGGCCGACCATGGCTGGCTTTCTCCTCCGCCGGATCGCCGGGATCGTCGCGACACTGCTCGTCACGTCGTTCCTGGTCTTCGGCTCGGTCCATCTCGCCCCCGGAGACCCGGCGTCCTTCCTCCTGGGAGGGCGCTCGGCATCGCCGGCAGCCGTCGCGGCCATCAAGGCGCAGTACCACCTGAACGACCCGTTCCTGGTCCAGTACACCAAGTGGATCGGCGGCGTCGTCACCGGGGACTTCGGCCGCTCCGTGCAGTTCCGGCAGGACGTGGCCGGTCTGATCGCCGCCCGGCTGCCGACGACGCTGTGGCTCATCGGCTACGCCGGCCTGCTCATCCTGATCGGAGGGCTGGCGCTCGGGGCCCTGGCCGCGCTGCGGCGGGGCCTCGTGGACCGGACGATCCTCATCGGCACGGGCGTCGCCACGGCCACCCCGTCGTTCGTCGCCGCGATCGGACTGATCTCGCTGTTCTCCGTCCAGCTGGGCTGGTTCCCCGCCTTCGGCAACGGCAGCGGCTTCGGCGACCGGATCAGCCATCTGACGCTCCCGGCGGCGGCGCTCGCCCTGACCTTCGTCGGCCTGCTGGCCCGGGTGACCCGAACGTCGATGCTGGAAGAGCTGGGACGCGAGCATGTCGAGGTGGCCCGCTCGCGCGGGGTGCCCGGCTCGGACGTGGTACGGCGGCACGTGCTGCGCAACGCCCTCGGCCCGATCACCACCGTGACCGGGACGATCGTGGCCGGCCTGCTGGTCGCCACCTCGATCGTGGAGACCGCCTTCGGCCTGTCCGGGGTCGGCCAGTTGCTCGTCAGCTCCGTCACCGTCAAGGACTTCCCGGTCGTGCAGGCCGTCAGCCTGCTGGTGGTGGTGGCCTTCGTCGCCGCCAACCTCGTCGTCGACCTGGTCCATCCGCTCATCGACCCTCGCCTGTCCCACGCGAAGGGAGGCACAAGATGACCGCCCTGCCCATCCACCGGCGTAGGTTCCTCGCTCCGCTGGCCCGCATCGCGGGAGGCGACAAGCTCGTCACGGCAGCCCTCGCCGTGCTGACCGTGCTGGTCGTCGCGGCGGTCCTCGCCCCGCTGATCGCCCCGCACGACCCCGACGCCGTCGACCTGTCCGCGACCTTGAGCGGCTCCACCCCCGACCACCTGCTGGGCGCGGACCAGTCCGGCCGCGACGTCCTGTCCCGGCTGATCTTCGGTGCCCGGACGGGACTGCTCGGCCCGCTGATGGTCGTGCTCGTCTCGACGGTGCTCGGCACGCTGATCGGGGTGGCCGCCGCCTGGCACGGCGGAGTCGTCGATTCCGTGCTGTCGCGCGCCATGGAGCTCATCTTCTCCTTCCCGGCTCTGCTGCTGGCCATCATCCTGGTGGCGGTCTTCGGCGCCGGGCTGACCGCGCCCGTGATCGCGATGAGCGTCGCCTACGCGCCGTACGTCGGCCGGTTGGCACGCAGCGTGGCCTTGCAGGAGAAGGCCCGCCCCTACATCCAGGCGTACCGGGTGCAGGGCTGGTCCGGCTGGATGATCTGCGTGAAGCATCTGCTTCCCAACATCGCTCCGCTGATCCTGGCCCAGTCCGCGATCAACTTCGGCTACGCGCTCATGGATCTCGCGGCGCTCTCCTTCCTCGGCTTCGGGGTGCAGCCGCCCACCGCCGACTGGGGCGCGATGATCAACGAGGGCTCCCAGGCCCTGCTCCAGGGCGCGATGCTCCCCGCCCTCGCCCCCGGCGTCTCCATCGTGATCACGGTGGTCGCGTTCAGCACCGTCGGCGAGTCCATCGCCGACCGCGTTGCCAGGCGGGAGCAGTGATGACCACTCGGCTACTGGAGATCGAGAATCTGAACGTGCGGCTCACGGCCGGCAAGGCCGCGCGCCCCATCCTCGACGGGGTGTCGCTGCACGTCGAACGCGGCGAGGCCGTCGGGCTGGTCGGCGAGTCGGGGTCGGGCAAGTCCGTCACCTGTCGTTCGGTGCTGCGCCTGCTTCCCGAGGGAGCCGAAGCCGCCGGCAGCGTGCGGGTGGACGGCGAAGACATCCTGACGATGTCCTCCACCCGGCTCCGTGACCTGCGCCGTCGCGACGTCTCCATGATCTTTCAGGACCCTCGGGCCTCCATCAACCCGCTGCGCCGGATCGGCGACTTCGTCACCGAAGGGATGCGGGCCGGCGGGGTGTCGCGGGATGACGCTCTCAAACGGGCCGCGGAGCTGCTGGAGTCGGTAGGCATCCGTGAGCCGCGCGCGGCCCTGCGCAGGTATCCGCACGAGTTCTCGGGCGGCATGCTCCAGCGCGTCATGATCGCCGGCGCGCTCGCCGGGGGGCCACGGCTGCTGCTGGCCGACGAGCCCACCACGGCGCTGGACGTCACCACTCAGGCCGAGGTCATCTCGATCCTGACCAACCTGCAGGCCGAGCGGGCCATGGGGCTGCTCTTCGTCACCCACGACCTGGAGTTGGCCGCGGCGATCTGCGATCGCATCTACGTGATGTACGCGGGGCGCATCGTCGAGGCGCAGTCCGCCGAGGGACTCTTCAACCGGCCCCGCCATCCATACACCGCAGGACTGTTGGCCGCGACCCCCCGACTGGAGTCGGACCGGCCACCGCACGGCGTGCCGGGACGTCCGGTGTCGCTCGCCGAGGCTCCGACCGGATGCGCGTTCGCGGCCCGCTGCGCCCACGCCCAGTCCGGCTGCACGGAGTACGAACCCGTCCAGCGGGAGATCGACGGTGCTCAAGTGGCCTGCCTGCGCGCGGAGAAGCTGATCCATGACTGAGTACGCGCTGGAAGTCGAGAACCTGCGCAAGTCGTTCGGCGACCATGTGGCCGTCGACGACGTCTCCTTCTCGCTGCGGCCCGGCGGCTCGCTGGCCATCGTGGGCGAGTCGGGATCGGGGAAGACGACGACCGCGCGGATGCTCGTCGGCCTGGAGCGGCCGGACGCCGGCCGGATCCGCGTCGGCGGGCGGGACCGCTCCGATGTGGCCCGAGGCAAGGCGACCCGGCTTTCCCGTGCTCGAGAGCTCCAGATGGTCTTCCAGGACCCCTACCTTTCGCTCGACCCCCGCGTCAGCGTCGCGCAGTGCGTCGAGGAGCCGCTGCGCCTGCATTTCGCGATGAGTCCGCAGGAAAGGCGAGCCCGCCGCGATGAGCTGCTGGCGCGGGTGGGCCTCGGCGAGCGGGAGGCGGACGCGCTCCCCCGGCGGCTGTCCGGCGGCCAGCGCCAGCGGGTCGCGCTCGCCCGCGCGCTGGCGACCGAGCCGAAGGTGCTGATCCTGGACGAGGCGACCGCCGCCCTCGACGTGTCCATCCAGGCCCAGATCCTCGACCTGCTCGCGGAGATCCGCCGTGAGACCGGCGTCGGATATCTGTTCGTCACCCACAACCTGGCGCTCGTCCGGCACGTCGCCGATGACGTCCTCGTGCTCTACCAGGGGCGCGTGGTCGAGTCGGGCCCCAGCCCGCAGGTGCTGGCCGCTCCCGAGCATCCGTACACCCGCCTGCTGCTGCACTCGGTGCCGCGCCCCGGCTGGGACCCCGCCCAGATCGCGGCAGACCGACGTGCCCTCGCAACCGAATCGAAGGAGTCCTCGTGACGGACCTCGCCTACCTTTCCGCGACCGAGGCCCTGCGGCTGTTCCGGTCCCGCGAGCTGTCCCCCGTCGAGCTGATGACCGCCGTCATCGAGCGCGCCGAGGCCGTCGAGCCTCAGGTCAACGCGCTGAGCGAGCGCACCTTCGAAGAAGCGTTGCTCCAGGCGAAGCAGGCCGAGCGCGCCTACCGCGACGGCTCGCCGCGCCCGCTGGAGGGCGTTCCCGTCGCCGCGAAGGACGAGCAGCCGATCGCCGGACGGCTGGCCACGGACGGCTCCCTCGCCTACGCCGACGACGTGGCCGAGGTGACCCACCCGGTCATCGAACGGGTGCTGGCCGCCGGCGGCATCGTGCACGCCCGCACCACCACGCCCGAGTTCTGCTGTGCCGCGTTCACGCACTCGCGCCTGTGGGGAATCACCCGAAACCCGTGGAATCTGGACTACTCGCCGGGTGGGTCCTCGGGCGGCTCGGGGGCGGCGCTCGCCTCCGGCACGGCCACGCTCGCCACCGGCTCCGACATCGGCGGCTCGATCCGGATACCCGCCGCCAACACCGGAACGGTCGGCTACAAGCCGCCCTACGGGCGGGTGCCCGCGATGCCGCCGTTCAACCTGGACCACTACTGCCATGACGGGCCGATGGCCCGCACCGTGGCCGACTGCGCGTTGCTGCAGAACGTCATCGCCGGCCCGCACCCCCATGACGTGGTCTCGCTCCGCCCCACCGTTCGCGTCCCGGACCGGCTCGGCGATGTGACCGGGCTGCGCGTCGCCTACGCGCCCAACCTGGGCGACTGGGAGATCGAGCCGGACGTCGCGGCCAACACCCGGGCCGTCGCCGACGCGCTGCGCGAGGCCGGGGCGATCGTCGAGGAGGTCGAGGTCGGGCTGCGCCGCGCCGACGTCATGCGCGCCGTCCTCATCCACTTCGGCGCCATCTTCGGCCCCATGGTCGGCCGGGTCGCCGCCGAGCACGGCGACAAGCTCACCCGCTACGCCCTCGACTTCGCCGCGCACTCCCAGAGGGCGCACGAGCAGGGCGGCGGCTTCCTGGCGGGGCTGGAGCTGGAAGCGGCGATCTACGCGCCGATCGGCGAACTGCTCGACCGCTACGACGCGCTGATCTGCCCGACCACGGGAGCGCCCGCCCTGCGCGCCGGCGAGGAGTACCTCGACACCAAGCTCACCGTGAACGGCGTGGAGCTCGACGACTATCTGGAGTACTCGCTGACTCCGGTCTTCAACATCGCCAGCCGCTGCCCGGTGCTCAACGTGCCGTCCGGCCGCGCGTCCAACGGCGTGCCGACCGGGGTGCAGATCGTCGGACGCACGTACGACGACGCGACCGTCTTCCACGTCGGCGCCGCCGTCGAGCGCATCCGCCCGTGGGCCTCGCGCCCCGAGTCGCTGTGATCCCTCTGATCCCCTCTCAAGGAGAATCCGCATGACCACCCCCGCCGATCTCGTCTTCCGCGGCGGTCCGGTGCACACGCTCGGACCGGCCCGCACCACGGCCACGGCGGTCGCCGTCCGCAACGGCCTGATCGTCGCCGTCGGCGAGGACTCGGACGTCCGATCGTTGATCGGCACCGCCACCGAGGTCGTCGACCTGGCCGGTCGAGCCCTGCTCCCCGGGTTCCAGGACGCCCACGTCCATCCGGTCCTGGCCGGCCTCACCATGATCCAGTGCGATCTGCACGGCACCGACGACGCCGACGAGGCCGTCGCCGCCGTCCGCGCTTACGCCGAGGCGAACCCCGAGGCCGAATGGATCAGCGGAGGCGGCTGGTCGATGGAATGGTTCCCGGGGGGAACGCCCAGCCGGCACCTGCTGGACGCGGTGGTCCCCGACCGGCCCGTCCACCTGATCAACCGGGACGGCCACGGGGCCTGGGTCAACACCAGGGCGCTGCGGCTGTGCGGCATCGACGCGAGCACCCCGGACCCGATCGACGGGCGCATCGAGAGGGAGACCGACGGCCACCCGCAGGGAACGCTGCACGAAGGCGCGTCGGGCCTGGTCGCCCGGCACCTCCCCGAGCCGACCGAGGACGCCATGCTGCGCGGCCTCCAGGCCGGCCAGCGGCGGCTGCACTCGGTCGGCGTGACCGCCTGGCAGGACGCGATGGTCAATCCCAAGGTGCAGCAGGCCTACCTGACCGCGGCCGAGTCCGGGCTGCTCACCGCCCGGGTGGTCGGAGCGCTCTGGTGGGACCGCGAAAGGGGCGAGGAGCAGATCCCCGAGTTGCTCGCGCGCAGAGGCGGAGCGGGCCGGTTCCGCGCCACCAGCATCAAGATCATGCAGGACGGGGTCGCGGAGAACTTCACCGCCGCGATGACGTCCCCCTACCTGGACGGCTGCGGGTGCGGGACCGGCAATCAGGGGATCAGCTTCGTCGATCCGGACAAGCTGCGTACGTACGTCACCCGCCTGGACGCCGAAGGCTTCCAGGTGCACGTGCACGCCGTCGGGGACCGCGCGGCCCGCGAAGCCCTTGACGCGTTCGAGGCCGCGCGGGCCGCCAACGGACCGAACGACCATCGCCACCACATCGCCCACCTCCAGGTGGTCCACCCGGACGACGTGCCGCGGTTCGCCGCCCTCGACATCACCGCCAACATCCAGCCGCTGTGGGCGGCGCACGAGCCGCAGATGGACGAGCTGACCATTCCGTTCCTCGGCCCGGAACGGGCAGGCTGGCAGTACCCGTTCGGGGACCTGGCCCGCACCGGCGCTTCGCTCGCGGCGGGCAGCGACTGGCCGGTCAGCAGCCCCGACCCGTTCCTGGGCATCCATGTCGCGGTCAACCGTGCGATCGCGGGCGAGAGCCCGGAGGTGTTCCTGCCGGAACAACGTCTGGACCTGACGGGCGCGCTGGCCGCCTACACGATCGGCACGGCGCGGGTGAACCACCTGGACACCCGGACCGGCACGATCGAGAAGGGCAAGTTCGCCGACCTGGTGGTCACCGACCGCGACCCCTACGCGATCCCGGCCGGCGCGATCGCCGACACCTCGGTGCTGGCCACCTACGTCGAAGGTGATCGGGTGCACACCGATCCGGCTTTCTGACGACCCGTCGTCCGGCTGCGCCGCGCCAGCGTCACGGCCGGAGGCGCAGCTCGTCCAGAACGGCGTCCGCCAGCTTCTTGGCGCTCGGTTCGTACGTCCGGGCCAGCGAGTGGAAGACCTGCTCGGCCCGGAGCGCCGGCCAGTCGCCGGGCAGGAGCTCGGCCGGCAGGTGCGGGTCCTGGCGGACGAGCTGGAGCCAGTCGGTGTGCAGGAACAGCTGCCGGGCGAGGTCATCGGGCGCCGACGGCAACGGGTGGGGGGTGTCCCACCGGTCGAGGAACGCGCGGTATCGCCCGGCGATCTCCTCGGTGTCGAACGCCTTCCTGACGAGGTCCGCCGACTCGGTCGGCTCCAACGCCCGCGCCGTCAGCACGGTGACGTGGTCGCCGAGCTCCAGCGGGGCGAGGATCCCGGTGGCGTCCTTCACGCCAGGCGCGATCCACAGTCCGCTTTGCAGCGGGCCGAATCCGGCCCAGATGAGCTGCGAGCGGAGGTCGTGCCGCGTGCTGCGCTGACTGTCGGGGAGCGAGAACCCCACCAGCGTCCAGGTGCCGTCCCGGTCGCGGTTCACCGCACCGGTCTCCCAGACGCGCCTGCGCCCGTCCTCGAGCACCTCCGCCGCGTGCTCGGTGAGGCCGAAGTACATCTTCCGCCCCTGGCGGTGCCGCGCCAGCAGGTTCCGCTTGACCATGCGGGTCAGGGTCGAGCGCACCGCCTCCTCGGACAGGCCCAGGCGGGCGAAGACGTCGATGACGCTTCCCGAGTAGACGGCGGTGTCGCGCCCGAGCACGTAGATGCCGAGAAAGCTGAACATCAGCGACTGCGGGCGCGCGGACGGCGCGTGCGCCTGGTCATCTCCTTCGCTGAGCGTCACAGGAAGAGGGTAGACGGGTCAGCGATATTAGGCAAAACTTTGACGGACGTCACATAAGCGCCCTATGTTGACCGCGTCGCCGTTCCGCGCATCGAGAGGTGAAGCCCATGGATCTGTCCGGCAAGGTCGCCATCGTCACGGGTGCGGGCCGTGGCCTCGGGCGCGCGTACGCCGAGGCCACGGCCGCAGCCGGCGCGGCCGTGGTCGTGAACGACGTGAACGCCGAGGCGGCCGGACAGGTCGCCGACGCCATCACCCAGAGCGGCGGCCGGGCCGCCGTCGCCGTCGGCCCGGTCGGCGGCTCCGAGCTCGCCGACCGGCTGGTCGCCACAGCCGTCAACGAGTTCGGCCGGCTCGACGTGATGGTCACCAACGCGGGCATTCTGCGGGACCGGGTCCTGTGGAAGATGTCCGACGAGGACTTCGACGCGGTGATCGACGTGCACCTGCGCGGCACGTTCACCTGCGCCCGCGCGGCGGCGGTCCGCCTCCGCGAGCAAGGGACGGGCGGCCGCCTGATCCTGATCTCCTCACCGGCCGGTCAGCGCGGGAACTTCGGCCAGACCAACTACGCCGCCGCGAAGGCGGGCATCGTCGCCATGGCCCGCACCTGGGCGATGGAGCTGGCCAGGGCGGGCGTCACCGTGAACGCCGTGGTGCCGGTGGCGGCGACCGAGATGACCAAGACGATCCCCGTCTTCGCCCCGATCCTGGAGGAGGCGGAGCGCACCGGGACGCCGTTCCCGCAGTGGCTGCGCAAGGACGAGGGCCTGGGCACGGTCGAGGACGTAGCCGGCCTCGTCGTCTTCCTCGCCTCGGACGCGTCCGCGGGCGTCACCGGGCAGGCCATCGGCGTCGGCGGCGACCGGCTCGCGCTCTGGTCCCACCCGAGCGAGAAGGCCATCGCGTACGCCGACGGCGGCTGGACGCCCGACGCCATCGCCGAGTCCTGGCAGGCGGGCGTCGGGGCCGAACCGGAGACGTACGGGATCCCCGCACCCGTGGTTCCGGAGGCCTGAGATGACGGACCGGGTCATGAACGTCGCCGAACTGGTCGCGATCGACGTCCACACGCACGCGGAGGTCGCCAGGGACGGGCACGGCTCCCTGAGCCCTGAGCTGTTCGGCGCCTCCGAGGAGTACTTCAAGGCGCACGGCCACCGCAGGCCGACCATCGCGGAGATGGCCGGCTACTACCGCGAGCGGAAGATGGCCGCGGTGGTGTTCACCGTCGACGCCGAGCACGCCACCGGCCACCCGCGCATCTCCAACGAGGAGGTGGCCGAAAGCTGCGCCGAGCACGCCGACGTGCTGATCCCGTTCGCCAGCGTGGACCCCTGGAAGGGCAGGGCGGGCGCCCGCGAGGCGCGCCGGCTTGTCGAGGAGCACGGCGTGCGCGGCTTCAAGTTCCACCCGAGCCTCCAGGGCATCGCGCCCAACGACCGGACGGCCTATCCGCTCTACGAGGTCATCGAGGAGCTCGGTGTCCCCGCGCTGTTCCACACCGGCCAGACCGGCATCGGCGCAGGAGTCGCCGGCGGAGGCGGCATCCGGCTGAAGTACGCCAACCCGATGCTGGTCGACGACGTCGCCGTGGACTTCCCCCAACTGCGGATCATCCTGGCGCACCCGTCATTCCCATGGCAGGACGAGGCCCTCGCCGTCGCCACGCACAAGCCGTACGTCTTCATCGACCTGTCCGGATGGTCGCCGAAGTACTTCCCGCCGCAGCTCGTGCGGTACGCGAACACGCTGCTGAAGGACAAGGTGCTCTTCGGCTCCGACTATCCGGTGATCACCCCCGACCGTTGGCTCTCGGACTTCGACAAGCTGGAGATCAAGCCGGAGGTCCGACCCAAGATCCTCAAGGACAACGCCGTAAGCCTGCTCGGGCTCGGCGACGAATGAACGCGCACCGGCAGACGAGAGAGGAGAACCCGGCGATGACCGTCACCGTGCACGGGCTCGAGGAGATCAAGGCGCTCACCGGCAGGGACCTCGGCCACAGCGGCTGGCTTGAGATCACCCAGGACAGGGTGAACACCTTCGCCGACGCCACCGACGACCACCAGTGGATCCACCTCGACGCGGAGAAGGCGAAGGACGGGCCGTTCGGGGGCACGATCGCCCACGGCTACCTGACCCTGTCGCTGGTCATCCCGCTCTTCAACGAGCTGCTCGACATCCAGGGCGTGACGATGAGCGTGAACTACGGCCTGGAGAAGGTGCGCTTCCCCAGCCCGGTCAAGGTGGGCGGCAGGATCCGCCTCGCCGCCACGGTCGTCTCGGTGACCGAGGTGGCCGGGAACGGCGTGCAGATGCTGCTCGACCTCACCGTCGAGGCCGACGGCTCCGGCAAGCCCGCCTGCGTCGCTCAGGCGCTCTACCGGCACTACGCCTGACCAGCGATGCGGCGGCGACCGGCCCCCGGACGCCGTGCCCGCACCGGCCGAAAGCCCCACCGTCCGCCCGAAGCCCGCTGCTTCCTGACCGGAGGTCGTACATCGATGCAGAACGCTGGAGTAGGAGGGTGGCCGGCTCGCCGGGCCCAGATGACGCCGAACCGCACGGCGTTCGTCTTCGGCGACCGGACCCTCACCTACGCCGACATTCACGAGCGCACCACCAGGCTCGCCTCGCGGCTGCGTGACGCGGGGGTGCGGGACGGGGACCGGGTGGCCTACCTCGGCCCCAACCACGCCGCGTTCGCGGAGACGATGTTCGCCACGCACCTGCTCGGCGGGATCTTCGTCCCGCTGAACTTCAGGCTGGCCGCGCCCGAGATCGCGTACATGCTGGAGCAGTCCGGCGCGACGGTCCTGATCTACGGGCCGCAGTGCGCCGAGACGGTCCGCGCGCTCCCGGACCCGTCGGTGCCGCTCACGATCGTGGCGCTCACGTCCCCCGCGGCCGGGGAGCGGGCGTACGAGACGTGGCTGTCGCAGGGCGATCCCGCGCCGATCGACGTGCCGGTGGCCCTCGACGACGTCGCCCTCATCCTCTACACCTCGGGCACGACGGGACGTCCCAAGGGCGCGACGCTCACCCACGGCAACCTCATCTGGAACACCTTCAACGTCATCATCGGCGTCGACGTGGCAAGCGACGAGGTGACGCTGATCAGCGCCCCGCTCTTCCACGTCGCGGCCCTCGACCAGACGCTGCTGCCGACGTTCATCAAGGGCGGCCGCTCGGTGATCATGCCGTCGTGGAACGTGGACGAGTGCTACGACCTCATCGACAAGCACCGCATCACCTGGATGTTCGGGGTCGCCACCATGTTCGCGGCGCTGGCCCGGTCGCCGCGGTGGGCCGCCGCCGACCTGTCCTCGCTGCGCCACCTCATGTCCGGTGGCGCGGCGGTCCCGGCCTCGCTGATCCGCACCTACCAGGACCGCGGCCTGGTGTTCTGCCAGGGCTACGGGCTCACCGAGACCGCGCCAGGAGCGACCTTCCTCGAGGCGAGCGAGAGCACCCGCAAGGTCGGCTCCGCCGGCGTCCCCGTGTTCTTCGCCAGTGTGCGTGTGGTCCGGCACGATCTCACCGATGTGGCGGTCGGCGAGCCGGGCGAGGTGCTCATCAAGGGGCCCAACGTGACCCCGGGGTACTGGCGGAACCCGGAGGCGACCGCCGCGGCCTTCTCCGAGGGCGGCTGGTTCCACTCCGGCGACGTCGCCACCCTCGACGAGGAGGGCCACCTGTACATCGTCGACAGGGTCAAGGACATGTACATCTCCGGCGGGGAGAACGTCTACCCGGCCGAGGTCGAGAAGGTGATGTCCGAGCACCCCGCCGTCGCCGAGGTCGCCGTGATCGGGGTGCCGGACGCGAAGTGGGGGGAGGTCGGCCGCGCGTTCGTCGTGCGCCGCCCGGGTGCGGACGTCACCGGCGACGAGCTACGCGACTTCCTCCTCGGGCGGCTGGCGAGGTACAAGATCCCCCGCTATGTCGACGTGGTGGACGACCTGCCGAGAACGGGTTCGGGAAAGCTTCGAAAGCCGGAGCTGCGCAACCGCGTGTAGCCGTGCTGGGCGGCGTTCAGGCCGGACGCCCGTTTCGGAGACGTATCCGGTATAGACCGGATACGGTGGCCCGTGGAAAATCGGCGTAGTCCGTAAGCCATCCGGAGTCTCTCTATGCGTATCGTCCCTTCCATCGCGGCAGCGGCAGTCCTCTCCCTTCTTCTCGCCCTCACCGTCGCGCCTTCCCGGCCGGCTGACGCCTCGGTTGCCGCCCTACCGGGCGGGAAAGCCACCTATGTCGTCTCGCAAGGCCATCTCGAGGCCGCCTCCCAACAGAACTGGGTACGCCTGGGCAGCTACCGCTTCGCCCCCGACGGCACGGTCACCGCGGCCCTGTACCTGTGGTGGCAGCGTCACCCCGAGGCCAGGCAGCGCACCGGCACCGTCCCCGACTCGGGCTGCACCACCAAGGCGGGCGGTTCCGCATCGCGCCCCCGTACCTGCGAGGTGCTCACCGCCGCAGGCTTCACCGGCGCTCCCGACGAGAGCCGCACCGGGACCTACACCGTGTCCGGAAACGTGGTGAGCATCCGCTGGAAGATCGCCCAGACGTGGACGGAGCAGTGGTATGTGCGCCCCTCCCCCGACGGCAAGCTGGCCCGTCTGGACCTCAAGCACAGCACGCTGGCCACTCACGGGTACGGCTACGGCAGCAACGCCGCGCTCGGCACCCGACGCGCGATGAGCTCGGTGAAGGCGTTCCCCGGCTCGCTCAGGCAGGACCTGACGAGCTGGGCCGGCGGCAAGCTCATCCCCTCCAGCGGCCAGCCGTTCGGCCACTCCGCCTTCCGCGCCTGCGCCACCACCACCTCGTGCCTGACCTATCTACAGCCGTCCTCCCGCGGCGCGTGCCAGAAGTCCGGCGGCTGCCCCAAGTACGGCGGCGGAACGCGCTCCAACGTGAGCTCCATCCAGTACTACCTCACGACGATCTCCAACTCCGACCGCCGCGACACGCTGTGGCACTGGTGCACCTGCCTGGCGATGGAGCGCGGCGAGTTCTGCTACACCGGCAACTCCCACGTCAAACCGCTCATGCAGATCATCGATGACAAGGGCGCATTCCGGGGGTGGGTCGGCGTCGAAGCCTCCTTCTCGACCACCGCTTCGCGGGCGGCGGACATGATGGCGGTGCTCCGCATCACCGACTTCCGCTGACCGGCCGGGACTTGACCAGCTGGGGCTAGAGTCGGGCCATGGCGCGCACGCCTCATGACAGCTTCCACGATCTCGCGTTGCCGGCGTCGCTCGAAGCAGATCGAAACAAGGGCGACCAGATCAGGGAGATCCTGGAACTCATGGTGCGCGCCCTGCAGCCGGGCGCACTGCTGCCATCAGAGCGGTCGATCGCCGAGCGCTACCAGGTGGCCCGGGGAACGGTCAGGCAGAAGGTCTCTGAGCTGGTCATGCTGGGGCTGATCCGGCGCTCCAGCGGGTCGGGCACGTTCGTCGCCGAGCCGAAGTTGCAGCAGGGCACCACCATGGCCTCCTTCAGCGAGGAGATGCGGGCCCGGGGGAAGCGGCCGGCGGCCCACATCCTGTCGGCGCGCACCCACAGGGCGGGCGCCGCGCTCGCCGAGCGGCTCCGCATCGACGCGGGAGGACGCGTCATCGAGCTGCGCAGGCTTCGTTCGGCGGACGGCACGCCGATCGCCATCGAGCAGACCTACCTGTCCGCGCGGCGCTTCCCCGACCTGACGCGCGTGCTTCGCGATGACATGTCGTTGTACGCCACGCTGAGCGAGCGCTGGAACGTTCAGGTCGAGCGCGCCGTGCACCGGGTCTCCGCCATCGCGCTGGGCGAGGATGAGGCGAGCCTGCTCGGCGCCGCGCCGGCCCTGCCCTCCTTCCTGGTGGACAGGCAGGCCTGGGACCGGCTCGGCACCGTGGTCGAATGGGGACGCTCCATCTACCGCGGCGACTTCTACGACGTCGTCTTCGAGGTCGGCACCTGATGGCATGCCGTCCGCCGCGCACCGGAGCGGCGGCGGCGATGATCACACCGAGCGTGCGGAAGGCCCACCCGCCGATGCCCTCATCCGGCTCCTGGAGGCCAGCTGGAGGACGGCTCAGCGATACTCGTCGCTGATACGCACCATGCCGATGCCCCCGCAGCCGTCCAACGACAGCCATCAGCCGGCGGGGCCCCCTTCTGGCGTGTCCCGCCTCCTGAGGGAAGACGAGCGCATCTACATTGCCGACCGGGTGCGGGAGAGGGCGTCGATCCGCGAGATCGGTCGTGCGCCCTCGACCATCAGCCGGGAGGTGCGACGCAATCGGCACCCCACCAATGGCCGGTACCGGCCGCACGCGGCGCAGGCCCGTGCCGACGCGCGCCGGCCTCGACCTAAGCCCAGCAAGATTGGGCAGAACCCGGAGTTACAGGCCACGCCCTACATGGGCGTCTGGTGGAGGAGGACGACGCGCCAGCCCTCGGAGGTCCGGCGGTAGACGGTCGACGCATGCCATGAAGACGTCTCATCGCCGATAGTGCTTGTCAGTTTGTAGGCGACCACGGCTCCTGCGTCGCCGAGCGGCTTGACCACAACATCGTGTGCTCGGTTGCACCGGTCCGGGTTCCCGCTTCCCTTGACGTACATGTCGAGAACCTGCTGCCTGGACACGATTCCGAAATGTCCTATGGCTACGAAGTCGTCGGCGCAGTACTCCTCGAAAAACCTCTCGTCATAGGCAGCGTCAGCGTCCAGCATCCGCTGCTCGAGTTCTACCAGGGTCTCTTCGATGCCGCTCATCCAGCCAGCTCCTGTTGTGAGGTGTGCGGCCCACGCTGCCAGCTGTACCTGACATCTTCTGGCAGGTACAGCTAGAGATCCTGCAATCTCTGACGAAAGCACTGTCGGCGTGGCGGGCGTCCTTCCCGGAGCGGACCGGCCGGACTCGGAAGGACACCCACCGGTGACCCATCCCGCTATGCTGACTGCCGCTAGCAAATGATCACCTGTGTTGCGACGACCCCTCGAATGCGCCCCTCCAGGTCAGGGCACAAGTCTCCGTGATCAGTGCGACGGCCATTGACCACAGGGCAAGATAGGCGGATTTTCGCAGGTCAGCGGACGAACCCCTGCACGATGAGCGGCAGCGACGCGTCCAGACCGGCCACGTTGAGCACGCCGGCGTCGTTCTGGTCGCCGATCGTGTAGCCCGCTGCGGTCATCGCGGCGACGACGACGCGGGCGTCCGGGTTGACCCGCCGGCGGTAGGCGGTGAGCGCCTGCGTCGGGTGGGAGCGTCCGGCCCACGTCTCGTTGTCGGTGAACACGACGATCCCATCGACGTTGACCTGCTTGCGGGCCGCCCAGGTGAACGGCAGCGACAGGTCGGTGCCGCCTCCGGACGGCTGCCAGGAGGCGATCTCGCGCAGGTTGGTGCGCGGCGTCACCTTCGACGCGTGGACGGACGTGTCCACGTCGATGACGTGCACGTTGCCCTTCTCGATGCGGGCCAGCATGACGGCCATGGCGCAGCCGACCTCGTACGGGGAGCCGATCGGTGACCCGCCCACCATCACACCGCCGCTGCCCCAGTGGCCGGACATCGACCCGGAGGAGTCCACCGCGACCAGGAGCCGCTTGCCCGAGGGCTCGACGTTGCCGAACGACAGCTCGTACGTCTCCTCCAGCGCGTCCAGGATGGCCGGGACCGGCTGCCACGTCTGCACGTCGGCGCGCGGGTTCGGCTGGGAGCGGCCCGAGGCGTAGACGCGCATGGCGAGCCAGGCGTCCACCGGGTGGATACGGGCCTTGAGCAGCGCGTCGCGGTCGGTGAGCCGTGCGACAGCACGCGCGGTGGCCTCACCCATGGGCTTGAGCGTCCCGATTCGCGTCATCCGGGCGAGGTTTCGGATGAGCGCTGTCATCCCGACGGTGTCCACGAGGGCATCCCATACGGACGGCTCACGCAGCATGGCGTCCGGGAGGAACTCCCACGGCACCCGCGCCTCGGAGACGACGCGCACCGCCTCCTCAGCGGTGGTGACGGCCTTCGCGGTCAGGAACCGGTCGACGGCGGGCAGCTCGTCGCGCGCCTCGTCGTCGGAGACGTTCCCGGCGATCCACCCGAACAGCGTCCTGCGCTGGTCGGAGTCGGCGGACGGGTGAGAGATGCGGAGCACGTCGCGCAGGCTGAACGCCTCACCCTGAGGCGTCTTGCGCTGCGCCGCCTTGCACGCCTTGAACGCCACGTCATCTGGTGCGCCGTTCAGGAACCACGACCCGAGAGCGGTCCGCAGGCTGCGGCCGACCACAGGAGCGGAACCGCGACCGGTCGCCTTGCCGCCCAGGTTCTTGTAGTAGCCGAAGAACTGCGCCAGATGGTCCGTGGTGCGAGCCACCTTCGGGAGTGCCGCCTTGGCGGCCTGGCGAGTGTCCGCGTCGCCCTTCGCGTACGCGGCAGCGAGAGCGAACAGGGCGGGACGCTGCTTCGGCGCTCGCGGCGGGCGGGCCGTCGAGATGTCCGTCAGCAGGGAGACGACGCGAGGGCCGTCCGCGGCGAGGGCCTGGAACAGCACGCCGGCGTTCTCGGCGGTCAGCTTGTCCTCGCTGACGTAGTAGGTGCCGCCCGTGGTGCCGAGGATCAGGAAGTCCTCCAGCTTGGTCCACAGGTCCTTGTCGAAGACGTAACCGCCGGCGGCGTTCTCCACCTGGTCGATACGCCCCGGGATGCGCCGGGTCTGCGGGGTCGCGATCATCGAGACCCCGGCGAGGGGATCGCGTGCCATGTGTGCTCCTTCGGTTCGACCCGCCCGGAGGCGGATATGCCCGCTCCCCTTGCTCGTCAGCCCTGCCGGCGGCACGGATGTGGGGGCTCCGACCGGCGTTCAGGCCGCAAGCGACCCGACAGGACTCGAACCTGATTTGCCAGATAACCGACCAGATTCGACCCGTGCCACCGGCAGGACTGACGAACGATCAGGTCTGGAACCGGCACGGATGTGGGGACGCCCACCGGCCCGTTTGGTGCTCTGCCGGCTGAGCTACGCAGACCGAAGCCTGCGACGGGACTCGAACCCGCGCGCCCCATTCAAAGTGGATAACCGACAGGCTTCGACCCGTGCCAGTACCAGACCTGACCAGCTCAACGAGCCGAGAAAAGGCGCGGATGTGTGGGGCGACGCCGGATGTGTTCCTTTTACAGAGAGATAACCGACACCGTTCGACCCGCGCCCTCTCAAGGCCCGTGGAACTGGCTCCAACGGTACCGATCAGCGTGACGCGTCACAGCCCATTTTCCACCGCGTCCTGACATGTCGGGCGATCGTCACGTGCGACGACCAGTCCGAGCCTTTCCCCGGCTCTGACAGAACGGGCCTGTCAGCCGGGGCGGCGGAGGGTGCGGCGCACGGCCAGGCCGCCGAGGGCCGCCGACGCGAGCGCCAGGATCCCCGCCTCGGTCCACTGGAAGCGCCAGAGCCTGGACGGCGGATGGTAGTAGACCGCGTACCGGTAGCCCTTGCCGAACAGGCACGCCTGCCACGCCCTGGCGTTCTTGTCGCTCTGCCCCACGTCCACTCGCCGCGGGCAGCCGCTGTCGGACGGCTCGGCGACCTCCCGCCCGGACGGCTCCACCCAGGCGGTGCTCACCAGCCGGGCGTCGGGATCGTCCAGCAGCACGGTGCCGGACAGCTCGGTACGCGGCCCCGCCGGCGTGCGGGAACTGCGGGACTCGGACGAATCCGACTGGGACGACTGACGCCAGCGGTGATGACCGCTCGGAGTTCTTCTGTGGGTGGGTGCCGGGCTGCGGGCCAGTGCACCAGCAGGTGCGCGGCCTGGCATACACCGAGCAGCGCCGCGGCTGGCCGAGCTGACCCGCGCGGCCACCCGCCTAGCCTCCGACACGGCCTCGGCGCCGTCCGAGACCGCGGCCACGACCTCCATGTCCGGTTGCGCGTCCACAATCATCTGGAACCCAGTGCGTACCCTTTGCTGGTCGGCGGCGATAAGAACCCGAATAGTCACGGGGAGGCGGCCGGAGGATGGACCGCCTACCGTGAGCGGCCATGAGATCACGGTTCGCCTTGTCAGCCAGGGCCGCCGTGCTCCTGCTGGTGACGCCGGAAACCTGGTCATGCGGCCGGCGTTCGGCCGGGCCGGCTACTCATTGCCCGGGAGCGTCGCAGAACGCGGTAGCCGCCGACTTCTGAATCGCGGCCCAGATCTTCTGCTGGTTGGCACCCAGGAATTCGGGTGTGTTGACGGAGATGCTGATGTGACGCCGACCATCGCTGGAGTGCAGCGACTGGGTCTCGAATCCTTGGATAGTGCCGTCCTTCCCCCACACCTTCGTTCCGCACGAAAGCGGCCACTCGACGATGCCC
Organism: Nonomuraea sp. NPDC000554; assembly: GCF_040300065.1. Lineage (NCBI taxonomy): Bacteria > Bacillati > Actinomycetota > Actinomycetes > Streptosporangiales > Streptosporangiaceae > Nonomuraea > Nonomuraea sp. NPDC000554. Next base: position 112,678 of record NZ_JBEPDC010000022.1, read on the forward strand.
AAGCCGTCGCTGGAGCCCGTGCCCATGGGGACGGTGGTCTTCATGGCGGCGAGCTGCGCAGGAGGCAGCAGTCTGCCATCGAGCAGCGCCGCGAAGAAGCGGTTGAGGTCGCCGGTGGTCGAAATCATCTCCCCCGCCGCGCCGGCCCATGAGGGGTTGAGGCGCGTGATGTCGACGGACCGGGTCTGCCCATTCTGCGTGACGCGCATGTAGCCGTGAGCATGTGATCCGCGGATCGATGTCCGGGTTCCGGGAACATAGGTGTTCCAGAGCCCCAGCGGCTCCAGGATGCGCCGCTGAACCTCCTCTTCGTAAGAGTGCCCGGTGACCTTCGCGATGATGAGCCCCGCCAGAACGTAATTGGTGTTGGAATACGACCAACGGGTCCCGGGCGGGGAGTCGGGTGCGTACTTGGTGGAGTGGCTCACCAGTTGCTCGCCGGTGAAGGAGGTGAAACGCACCTTGGTGAGGAAGTCCACGCCGGACATGGGGATCGCCTCGGTGTCCTGCAGGTACTCGCGTAGCCCTGACGTGTGGTTGAGGAGCTGGCGTACGGTGATGTTCTTCCCGTTCGGTACCAGCCGAGGTAGATACCGCTCGATGGGGTCGTCCAGACCAACTCGCTTTTCCGCGACGAGCTGGAGCAGGACGGTCGCGGTGAACGTCTTGGTGGTGCTGCCGATACGGAACAGTCCTTGCTGAGTTACAGGCTGCCGCTTGTCAAGCCGGGCGCTGCCACTGACGCCGCGCCACACGCCTTGGCGATCGATCACCTCGGCCTGCACTCCAAGGGCCCCCGCAGCAACGATCGCGTCAAGGGACCGTTGCAAATCCGGTCGCGGGCTCACCGCCGGAGCCGAAGTCGCCGCACCGGCACTTTGTGCCGCCGGAGCGAAGACGATCGCCAGAGTGGCGACTGCTGAGGCGAGGACCCGGACCGAGCGGCCTGGGCCAACTCCAGATGTCTTACCTGAACGCATCAAACCTCCTGAGATCACTGCAACCGTGCCGGATTCGCGCAGCGGCCACCTCCCTCGCTGGGGTGAATCGCCGGCCCGTCGCTCTCCATCGTCAGAACCGCAGTACGGCTAGGTGGGCGAGTTCCCGTGGCAGCGGTTTTACCTGGACCGGCGATGGTGAACGGGCCGTGTCCCGGGGGAGCCGTTGATCAGGGCGCGGCCCTGCCGGTCGCCCAGGCCCAGGCGGCTACCGCGACGCGGTTCCTAGCATCGATCTTGCGTTGGATGGCGGCGAGGTGGTTCTTGACGGTGCCAGGTGACAGGAAGAGCTCGGAGGCGATCTCGGCGTTGGTCTTGCCCTGGGCGACCAGGGCTACGATCTCGTCCTCCCGCTCGGTGAGGACGACGCCGGAGGAATCGCGCGGCCGATCCCGCCCGGCGCGACTCTGCCTGGCGCCGGGTCTTTGTCGCCCGTTACATGCGCTCAGGGCACGGCGACGAGTTCAGCGCCCGCGACGCCATGTCGGCCGCACGAGCGGCGATGACGTCGGTCAAGGACATGCACCGCGCCACCACCTTCGAGGCCGCCAACCCCCGCTCCATCGCCCGCAAGGAGTTCGCCACCATGGCCCAGGCCGCCGACGAATGCATCACGAAGGTCGCCGGCATCGAGGTGGTCGGCCCGCAGGCGGTCCGGCGTGAGAACACCACCCTGCTCACCCAGATGATCGCCGACCTCGAAGCCAGGCTCACCGAACCGGCGGCAGGCTGACCACGAGGGCGGCGCCAGGCCGAGCTGGGCGGCTTGTCGAGCCCGGTCTCCTTGACCAGGACGGCGAAGCCACCGTCGATGCCCAGCGAGCCGCCTGCAACCCGTCGCGGCGGACGACCCAGCGCAAGCACGGCGGTGACGATGATGGCGTCGTCGGCATAGCCAAGGATCCCGATAGCGCTGGCTGTGGGACGCCCGACCGCCCGCTCAACACCGAGCAGCAGCGGGTCCAGCTTCGGGGGCCCTAAGGAGGAAGTGAGCTCACCAGCAGGAGAAGTCACACACCAACTAACTATCCATAAATCAGTTTGAAGACGTCATTAGCGACGTAGTACGAGCCACCATCCTGCATGAGCACGAACGTCTGCGCGAATTTAAAGGGGGAACCGTCTGCTTCGATCACCCCTGTCACCAGAACGAGTATGGCGCCGTCTGCCGCGGGCTGCGCGTCCTTGGTTTGGACCTCGTGCTTGACGTTCACGAAGGAAAGCCCGGCCAGCTTCTCCGCGATGGCCGCCGCGCCTTCGGTCTGACTGGATTCAAAGGTCAGAACCGAGTTATCCCGATACAGGCCCTCGAGGGCCCGGCGATCTGAATCGAACGTGTTGTAATAGTATGGAATGAACTGCTCGGCAACGGATGCATAGTCTCCGCCCACAGTCTTCCTTTCAATTAGCCCAAGTACGGACCCCTTTTGCTTGAAGGGCTGGAGTTCTGACAGCACAGCCTCGGCTGGACGTCACTCCACCCTATCGATGTTAACGATCATCCTCCTGCACCCCAACCCCCTTGGTGATGGAACGGAAGCCGCTCCGGCCAGAGGGCGGCCGCAGCCAGCCAAGGTGCAGCGCCCCCGCATCGGCCGTCAGTGGGCGCAGTGCTGCCAGTGCGTCGCTCAGGGCCCGGCCGACGGATCGCCGTCCGGGCCTTGAGTTGCGCAGCGCACCGTGAGGGCGTCAGGCTGTCCTGGTGTCGGGCACAGTGCCGGGCTCGCCGTCAGACCAATCAGCTAGTGGGCCGCCGTGGTGGTTGGTGCTGCCGTGGCCGCGATCTCTTTCGCAGTTGAACCACAGCCCGATAATCATCGGGTTCAGGTACTGCGTGGTGTCCCATGCCAGTTTCAGCGCGTGGCAGCAGTCGTCGGGGAGCATCATCCGCGGCAGCGTGAACAGGCCTATAGCGCTCAGAGTGGGGTAGACGATCAGCTTGGCCACATCCCAATCCACGGAATACTCTTGGGCGGCTTGGATGACGGCGCTACTCATCTCGTTATTTTCGGTTTCAGTCAGGAAGCGCAGGGGCGGGGGAAGCGGGACCGGCGTGGTGCTATAGACCAGGGACATGCCGTCACAATGTCATGGGGGCGTTGCCCTGTCACCATGGCCGCTTCGCGGACGGCGCCCTCCCCGGTCTCCTGCGTCGCACCTCGCCGGTCTGCCGCAAGCGGGGTTCAGAAACACGGCTCGATGCACCTCTCGGGATTCCGGGCCCATACAGAAGGGATGAACGGCGGACGCGCGCCGACACCGACCACCTCCTGATGATCACCGCGCATGCGGGACAGGGCCGCGAACCTCGCGCTTATGGCTGCCCGGTTCAGCACCATGCCTTACATGCCTGACAAGATCATCTCGCTCTGACCTGCGAGAAAGAGCCAAGAACCCAAGATAACGATCGTCACGAGCGGCCGCGAGGGCTATTGTGCAGCACGCCCCAACAGGCAAGGAAGCCTGCTGTGTCAACCTGCTGTTCCCGCATCTGCACCAGGTGCACATTCAAGCGATCGAGCGAGATCGAGGGGGCGTGCTGATCACGGCTCGAACCCGAATCGACGATGCGACGTGCCGGCGATGCGCCACCCCCTCGGGCCGACGGCACAGCCGCTACCGGCGACGGCTTCATGACCTGACCACGGCGGGCCAGCCTGTTCTGATCGACTTGGAGGTCCGCCGGTTCTTCTGTGACAACCCCTCCTGCGACGTACGCACCTTCGTCGAGCAGGTCCCCGCGCTGACCCAGCGGCATGCCCGCCGAACCCCGCTGCTTCGCGCCATGCTGGAAGCCGTCGCGCTGGCTTTGGCAGGTCGCGCTGGTGCGCGACTGGCGAGCATGCTCGGTGTGGCGGCCAGCCGCTCCACCTTGATCCGGCTGATCCACGCCCTTCCCGATCCCGAGATCGGCCAGGTCACCGTGCTGGGCGTGGATGACTTCGCCACCCGCCGCGGCAACAACTACGGCACCGTCCTGATCGACATGGCCACCCACCGACCCATCGATGTCCTGCTCGACCGCCAGGCCAACACCCTTGCCAACTGGCTGCGCCAGCACCCCGAGGTAGAAGTGATCTGCCGCGACCGGGCCAGCGCCTATGCCGAAGGCGCCCTCAAAGGCGCCCCCCAGGCGACCCAATGCGCCGATCGCTGGCACCTGTGGCACAACCTCATCCAGGCGGTGGAACGGTCAGTCGCCCGGCACCGCTCCTGCCTTCGAGAACACCAAACCGACGCTCCCGAGCCTGAACCAGCGGCCCAACCGCAACCCCCACGACCGAAGGGCTCCACGCGGTTCGCCGACCGCACCCGCGCCAAGCACGCCAGAATCCACGAACTGAAGGCGGCCGGGCACAGCCTCCGGAGCATCGCCCGCCAGCTCGGCATGGGCCACCACACCGTGATCCGCTACGCGCACGCTGCCACACCCGAAGAACTGCTCTGGGACCAGTGGACCAACAAGCCCAGCGCCGTCGACGACTTCAAGCCCTACCTGCACCAGCGCTGGCAAGAAGGCGAGCACAACGCCACCCACCTGCTGAAGGAGATCACCGAGCTTGGCTACCGCGGCAGCTACGGCGCACTCAGCAACTACCTGCGACCCATGCGCGCACCTCGCCCCGTCTCACCACCGGCGCCTTCGGTCCGCAAGGTCACCGGCTGGATCGCCACCCACCCCGAACAACTAGAGGAAACCCACCACCTCCAGCTCAAGGCCATTCTGGCCCGATGCCCGGAGCTGACCACGCTCCTCAAGCACGGCCGCTCCTTCGCCATCATGCTCACCCAACGCCAAGGCCAGGACCTTCCTGGCTGGCTCGCCGCAGTGAAAGCTGATGAGCTGCCCTCTCTTCACGCCTTCGCCAGCGGCCTGGAGAAGGATCTCGACGCCGTCACCACCGGTCTCACCCTGCCCTGGAGCTCCGGCCCAGTGGAAGGTCACGTCAACCGCATCAAGATGATCAAACGCCAAATGTTTGGCCGGGCCAGCTTCGCGCTCCTTCGCAAACGCGTGCTCCTCACCAGCTAGCGCTCATCATTTGAAATGATCTTGGTCGGCTGCCAGGCGGTACGATCCAAGTGATCTCAACCTCGGGAGGGTATCGGATGTGCGTGTCGACGGCGGCGTCACGGTTCTCGGGCACGATTCTGTATCAGGGTCAAGCCAGCCATCCCGAGCACGGCCGGGTCCACGTGCTGGGCTATCAGAACACCGCCGTCAACCTGGCGAACGGACCGAACGCAATGCTCTTGCACGTGCCCGCCACCGGCATGACCAGGGCGAACTTCGTAGACACCCGCAGCTGCCCGCGCGTCCTGCGCGACATGGTCGACGCCCTCGCTCCCCCAACCCGCGGTCGGCGGCCGATGCCAGAGGGCTGTGTGGCGGTGGCCGGAGGACCACCGCCCGTCCAGATCTTCGACCATGACATCTACACCGTGGTACTGGCCACCGACCCCACCCTGATCCCCCAAGCACTGGAACACGTACCCGAGCACCGACGGATCCAGCCCAACAAACCACTGTTCGACTTCTATGCCACTCGCTATCCCGGACACGCGATCATCGTGTGCTGTTTCGACAACACCGAGGCGAGATCGGCCAACCCACTGCTCATGTGGTATCGACCGCACAGCCTCCGCCACTTCGTACTACCGGCGCTGGACTGCCACACCGGAGGTGTCCCCGATCTGACCACACAGGTCCCCGCCGACCACTGGGTCATTCTCGGACGCGATAACCCACCAGCTTCATGGGGTATCCCGGTCACCTACACCGCCGACGACAGCCGTACCGGACACGGCCGGCACCCCGACCGGCACGGACCCGCCGCGCCCTACCTCCCAACCCGGGTAATAGGCGCACACTTCACCAGCGCCATGCCGAACGGTGACTTCATGATCCCTTATACCGATGTCATTCGAGGCGACCTCACTGCTCTCAGCCGCACCACAGCCGCAGCCGCGTAACCTGTCGAGCGCCACGTCATACCCCAGGTGTGTCGTCGGTTCGTGCGTCAGCTCGCTGTGGCCTGCTGTTGTTGCTTGGCGCGGGTCTGGGCCAGACGGTAGGAGTCGGTGCCGGTCTCGATGATGGTTCCACCGAAGGTGAGGCGGTCGACGATCGCGGCGCTTATCTCGACCTCATCTCTCGAATCCCGCAGGCATGCAGCAGCTTCATGTCGTGGACGGATGTCTTCGACTGCTCCCGTGGCCTGGATGTCAGAGCGGCTTTGTAGGGTCTGGGGCCGTGAGCACGGATCGCGAGAAGATCGCCCGAGTGGTTGCCTTGATCGAGCCTGCTGACGCCCTGGAGGCGGAGCATCAAACTGCTGTGCTCGATTGGATCAGTTCCGGTGCCGGGTTGCACCGACTCGTTCCGCCGGACCAGCCGGCCATGCATCTGGTGTCGTACTTCGTCCCGTTCGACGACGCCACGGGCTCCTTGCTGTTGACGGAGCACCGTAAGTCCGGTCTGATCCTTCCTCCGGGTGGCCACTGCGAGGTCGGCGAGCTGCCGTGGCAGACGGTGCAGCGTGAGTGTGTCGAGGAACTCGGCGTCTCTGCGATTGCACTGCCCTGGCTCGGCGCTGAGCCGCTGTTTGTCACGGTCACCGAAACCCAAGGCACCGTGGTGCGGCAGCATACGGACGTGAGTTTGTGGCACGTGATCGAGGTCTCGAGCAACGATCATCGGCTGCGGCCGGATCCTGGCGAGTTCGATGGCGCGCGCTGGTGGTCGTTCGATGAGCTGCTGTCCGAACCAGTCGATCGTTTCGATCCGCATACTCACCGGTTCGCCCGGAAGCTGCGTTCAAGACGCAGTTCTAGCCTTCGCTGTTGAGTCGGGCGGCCCGGAGCTGTCCGTGGGCGAGAGCAAGGGCATCGCGGAGTTGTTGGTTCTCCGCTCGGAGTCGGCTGATGCGCTCGTGCGCCAGCGTGAGTCGTTGCCGGAGCGAGTCATCGCTGGCGCGAGTGACGGTCCCCCGGACAGCATCCGTGCGGACCTGGCGGTGCTGCTCGTGCTGGATGCGTTCCCGCAGTTCGGGCTGGGTGTAGATCCATGAGCGTGAGACTCCGGCCTGGGTGGCGAGCGTGGCGACGGTCACGGGTTGGCCGGTGTCGGCCAGCTCGGTGAGCGTCTGCTGGGCTCGCCGCAGGGTCCGTTCGTGCCGTTGGCGAGCGTGTTCGGCGAGGTGATGGACGTGCTCAGCAGGCAGGGGTCCCGGACTGGTGAGGTCGCCTATTCAACTGTCGTCAGTTCGGCGGGCCGGCCTGGGCAGTGGTGACTGTGTGTGGTCGCCGGCAGCGGGGGTGGACCTGCAGTGGAACCGTTTCGTACGGTAAGCGCCTTCCCGCAGGCCAGGGTGGGGTCCGGACAGGGCTCACGCGGGGTCGTTAGCGTACGTTCCCGTTCCGGCGCAGCTCGCCTGTGATCATGGTTTCGGGGTGGATCGCCTGGTGGGGTGACACCTGGTGACGGTGATCTTCGTGTCCGGAAGTCCTCAGTAACGGACAAGATCCAAAATTGGCTGTGAAGGTGGTCGCCAACCCTCTCGGGAGCGTCCGAAACCCCGACCGGAATCAACGTTGTAAAACCGCCGTCACCGACCCGGGTTTCGGTACATGATCGAGGCTATGAGTCTTCCTGTGCACCCTCTCTCCGGCCAGCGGGTCGGCTACGCCCGGATCTCCAGCGCGTCGCAGAACCTGGACGGGCAGACCGACGCGCTGAATGCGGCGGGTTGAGAAGGTCTTCGCCGACACCGCGTCGGGGAAGCTGGCCGAGCGCCCCGAGCTGACGCGGTGCCTGGAGTATCTGCGGGGCGGGGACACGCTGGTGGTGTGGCGGCTGGACAGGCTGGGCCGTTCCCTGCATCTGGTGGAGACCGTCAACGCTCTGGCCGGGCGCGGGGTCGCTTTCGCCTCCCTGCACGAAGGGATCGACACCAGTACCAGCACTGGCCGTCTGGTTTTTCATATTTTCGCGGCATTGGCGGAGTTCGAGCGGGAGTTGATCGCCGAGCGGGCGGCGGTGGGCCGGGCCGCCGCGCGCAGCCGAGGCCGCCTCGGCGGCCGACCCGCCAAGCTGTCGGCGGAGCAGGTCGCGCTGGCGCGGTCACGCTACGCGGCGGAGGACGCCACCGTGGCCGAGATCGCCAAGGCGCTGGGAGTGGGCCGCGGCACCATCTACCGGGCCCTGCAGCAGCCATCCTGACATCCGCGCCAGGGTCGCGGCTCTACGGGGTCGCATCGTTATCTAGGGTAGAAGGACCCTTCCAGCAGGTCAGAGGACGATGATCTCTTCTTTCCGTAGACCAAGTTGACCGAACGCAGCCCGGACCCAAGAAGAACCGAGCGCGGAGAGCGCCTCGGGGTTGTTATAACTAGTTCACCGGCCAGGCCCTCGCCGCCGTGTGGGACGGCAGCGTCTTCACCGTGACCAAGTTCGACCGGTTCGCCCGCAACATGGCCGGGGCCAACGAGATCCTCACCGGCCTGTCAGGACACGGCGTCCTGTTCGGCTTGGGCGCGCCCGTCTACGACTGGAACGACCCATTCGGGCGGCTGTTCCTGCAAACCCTCGCCATGGTCGCCGAGTGCGAGAGCGAGGTGTCCCTGGCCGACCTGGCCACCGAATACAGCGTCGGACGCTCCACCATCCACCGCATCATCCACGGGCCAGAAACCCCCACGTAGAACGCAGGATCATCGCCCCCAAGCGATCACACACCGGCGTTGGGCGTCACTCTTCGCTCAAATCATTCTCTCGCCAACGGCTGTTCCTGGGTTCCTCAACTCGATGCCGTGCCGTTGTTTGCACCTCGTGCACCTCTCCTTCCGGAAGGCGTACGGATGGCCACCTGGGCTGAGTACGAGCTGCGAAGCCCGTCCAGCACGAGGGTGATGACACCGTCGGCCTCGGCCCGCCAACCGGGGCGGTCATGGGCCGCACCGATGCCATGCAGCGCCATCATCACGGCACCGGCATCCACGTCGTCGCGAACGGCGCCGTCCCGCACGGCGGCGGCCACCAGGTCGGTGACAGCCTGCTCCAGCGCCCGACTGCCCTCGGTGAGGGCACCCGAGCGGGTGGCCATGAGCGTGGACAGCGTCCGGGCCAGGCCCTCGTGGGCGTCTATGTGGTCGACCATGCCGCGTAGGAAGGTCGCCAAAGCCTCCGCCGCGGGCAGCGCGGCCCGCAACTGGCGGACACGGTCGCACAGCGCGGCGATCTCTCCGTGGTAGACCGCCTCGGCCAGCGCCTCCCGGGTGGGGAAGTGGCGGTACAGCGTGCCCGTACCCACCCCGGCCAGACGGGCGAAATCATCAAAGCGCAGGTCGAAGAAGCCACCGGCGTCGAAGACCTCCCGGGCCGTGGCGAGCAGGGCGTCACGCTTGCGCTGGGCGTCGGCCCGCAGGGGCTTGTCGGCGGTCATGCGCTACCTCGCGTTGACAAATGGAGATGATCTCCATATTTTGAAAAGTGGAGATTGCCTCCAATTCGATTGTATCCCACGAGGTGCAGTGTGAAGATCCTGATGTTCGGCCGAGGCGTGATCGCCACCATCTACGGCTGGGTTCTGCAACAGGCGGGGCATGACGTCGAGTTCTACGTACGGCCCGGCCGCGCGGCGACGTACGGGGACGCGGTGGACCTCGACCTGTTCGATATGCGGCGCCGGGTGTGGGGGCAGCGCGTCGCCGAGAAGTGGCCGGTGCGCTACCGCGAGGCGCTGGAGCCGGACCACGACTTCGACCTGATCGTGCTCAGCGTGCCGCACCACCGCCTCGCGGAGGCGACGGACTTCCTGGCCCCGCGTGTCGGCCAGGCCACGGTGCTGATCTTCGGAAACCTCTGGACCGAGCCGCTCGCCGCCATCGGCGCACTCCCCGCCGGCCAGATCGCCTGGGGCTTTCCCCAGGCCGGTGGCGGTTTCGGCGCGGACGGCGTACTCCACGGGGCGCTGCTGCCGTCGGTCATCTTCGGCACACTCGACCGGCCCCCGACCAACCGGGAACGGGCCGTGCGCCAGGCGTTTCGCGAGGCCGGGCTCCGGATCAAGGAGCGGCCTGACTTCCGCGGCTGGCTGTGGGTCCATTTCGCGTCGGATGCCGGCATGTTCGCGCAGGGCCTGCGGCTGGGTTCGCTGTCCAAGCTGGCCGGGGCAAGGGGCGACCTGCGCGAGGCGCTGCTGGCCGGCCGCGAACTGCTGCCGCTCCTCCAGGCGCGCGGCCTCGACCTGCGACGGCACCGGGGCGCTGTGCTGCCGTTCCGGGCGCCCACCTGGCTGACGGCACCCGTGCTCGCCTGGCTGACCGCTCATGTCGCGCCCGCGCGCGTGAGCCTCACGGCGCACTCCGACCCCGACGCCGAGGAGCCGCGCGAGGTCTGCCGGGACACCCTGGCCGAAGCACGACGGCTGGGCATCTCGATACCGCGACTGGAAGCGGCGGAACCGAACTTCGCCCGCGAGGGGACGGGTCGAGTCTGAATCCACCGATGTCGTCGGTCCCGGTGGTCCGTTGCCGCTCCTTGGTCCGCCGCGGCCCAGAGCCAAACCCGGTCCCACCGGTCGAGCAACTGCCGTTCACACACGGCTTTTCGCTGTCCAGCCTCTATCGCCTGTCCGTGACATCGTGGAAGGAAAAGTCATGACTACCGCAGAGAAGCACGAGTTCCCCATGGCCCGTACGTGCCCGTTCGCGCCGCCGCCGGCGTACGAAGAGATCCGCGAACAAGAGCCGGTCTCGCGGGTTCGTCTGCCCGACGGCGGGTGGGCCTGGGTGGTCAGCCGCCACGAAGACATGCGAACCGTGTTGAACGACCGGAGGTTCAGCGCCGACCGGCAGCATCCGGACTTCCCAGCGCTGGTCGAGGGCGAGGCGGCGTCCCGGCGGCCGGACGAGGAGCGCTTCCTGATCGCGATGGACCCGCCCGAGCACGGGCCGGCGCGCAAGGCCGTACTCGGCGAGTTCACGGTACGCCGGTTGGAGGCGCTGCGGCCGCGGATCCAGGAGATCGTGGACGGGCGGATCGACGCGCTGCTGGCCGGGCCGCGGCCCGGCGACCTGGTGGCCTCGCTGTCGCTGCCGGTTCCGTCACTGGTGATCTGCGAGATGCTCGGTGTGCCCTACGCCGACCATGAGTTCTTCCAGAAGCACACGGTGGCGGTGATCAAGCAGTCGACGCCGCCCGAGGAGCGGTGGGCGGCCATGAGCGCCATCCAGGGCTACATGGCCGACCTCGTCGCGGAGAAGGAAAAGAACCCACCGGACGACCTGCTCGGGCGCCAGATCGTCAAACTGCGCGCGGACGGCACCTACCGGCGGACGGCACTGGCCAGCATGGGCTTGCTGCTGCTCGTGGCCGGCCACGAGACGACGGCGAACATGATCTCGCTGTCGACCGTGGCGTTCCTGCGCAACCCGGAGCAGCTCGCGATGATCAAGGCCGACCCGGGCAAAACGCTCAACGCGGTCGAGGAGATGCTGCGGTACTTCACGATCATCGACGTGGCGACGGCCCGGCTGTGCGTCGAGGACATCGAGGTCGGCGGGCAGCTGATCCGCGCCGGAGAAGGAGTGCTGGCGCTCGGCCATTCGGCCAACCGGGACCCGCGGGCGTTCGAGAACCCGGACGAGCTCGACATCGAGCGCGGCGCGCGCCACCACGTCGCGTTCGGGTTCGGGCCGCACCAGTGCCTGGGCCAGAACTTGGCCCGGATGGAGCTACAGATCGTGTTCGACACGCTGTTCCGCCGCGTGCCAACGCTGGGGCTGGCGGTGGATGTCGACGAACTGCCGTTCAAGGACGACGCGAACATCTATGGCCTGTACGAGCTCCCGGTGACCTGGTAGCGGACGAACTGCCATCCCCACCTCAGGAGGAGAAGGCCATGAAAATCATCGCGGACACCGGAAGGTGCGTCGGCGCCGGACAGTGCGTGCTCACTGAGCCCACGCTGTTCGACCAGAGCGAGGACGACGCCACAATCATCGTGCTGAACGAGACACCGGACGGCAAACTGGTCGAGAAGGCCCGCGAAGCGGCGCACGTGTGCCCTAGCCAGGCCCTCTCCCTGGAGGAGTGAGTCAATCGTGGATGGCCGACCAGCCTGAAACGATCATGCTGGTCGGTGTGTACGGCCGCCTCTACGTGGACCGCATGCGCCCCAGCATCACACCGATCCCGGTGGCCGAATACCGCGGGACCGGCAGCCCGTGGAACTACAAGGACACCCCCGCCGACTATCTCCCGCCTGGCGAGTGACGAACCGTGTTGACCAGCACGTCATCGCTTAGCGGGAATTCTCACCACTACCAGTCCCTCTACCAGGAGTCGTCCTCATCGAAGTCCTCCTCGTCTTCGTCGCGGGCGTCGGGGTCACGCAGCTGCCGGGTTGCGACGGCGCCTTTGGCGGGGTCGGCGGGATCCACCGCGGTAAAGGAGTATTTCCCGTGGACGTTGATGTGTTTTCGCATGAAAGGGCTGAGGCGCGCGACGTCTTCATCCCGCACGGGATACCCTTGGGCGCGTAGCGTGTTCAACGCGGCATCAATGTAGACCGTATTCCAGAGAACCACGCAATTCAAAACGATACCCAATGCGCCCAGCTGGTCCTCCATGCCTTCCCGGTATCGCTGGAATACCTCGCGGCGGCGGCCGTTAAATATCTTCTCGGCGAGTGCGTGGCGCCCTTCCTGGAGGTTGCGCATTCCTTTGATGCCGCGCCGGTAAGGTTCGCTGTCGATGATCGACAGGATGTGGAGGGTTTTGAAGAGGCGGCCGTAGGTCGCGATCGCCTCACCCAGAGCGGTGGGGTGCCCGTCCCGCTGCAGCGCTCTGACCGCATCCGACGCGCTGACTTTGCTGGTGTAGATCGTGGCGATCAACCGGAGGATCTCTCCCCAGTGCCGCCGCACCTTGCCCAGTTCCAGCTTCCCCCTGGCGAAGGTGTTCAATGGGCCGTAGTCGGCCCCGTTATCGGCACGCCACCCTTTCTGGTCGGGCAGGTCGGCCAGCGCCGGACGATAGTCCACACCCAGCAGGTGCGCGATTCCAAATACCAGATCCGAATAGGATCCGGTATCGGTGACGAGGACTTCCGGCAGCTTGGCCGCGCCGAAGCCGAAGAACAGGTCGATGGCGTGCAGGCAGTCTCGGTCGGTTCCCGCGACGATTTTATGCGCGATGCCGAACGCCTGATCGTTGATCATGTTCAGGAACGTCATGCCGCGTTTCGGGCCAAAGAATTTGCGGTTGGGTTTGGCCATCAGGGAGGGGACGGGCACGACGAAGCGCATGCCGTCGATCGCGGCGACCATCCCGCCGCCGAGCGCCTGGGCGAAGCCGATGGCGGTTTGGGCCTCGATCAGGTGCGGGTTGACCGCGGTGTAGCCGGCGGCGCGCAGGTAGGTGCGGCCGGCGTGCCCGATCCGGCGCCGGTCCAGCGCGGGGAGGCCAGGGCTGGAGACCGGCCCGTATCCGATGTTGAGGGCTTGGCTGGTCAGGCAGGCCGCCACGGTGACGTTCAGGTCCGCCATCCGGCTCGTCCCGCCGGACAGGGCGGTCAGCGAGGGTAGGAACTGCGGCACCCAGCCCATCACCTCCAGGACCTGGTCCCCGATGTCGATGCGGGGCAGCATGGCCGCTACCCGCTTGCGCAGATCGATCAGCGATGGCGGCTCCTTGATTGCCTTGTCGCTCGTGAGGTGGATCTTCCCCTGCCCGTCCACCCGCACGTCGGTGTTGGCCACCAGGCGTCCGCCGACGTAGCGCAAGGCTCCATCCAGGGCGGTGACGTGGGCGGCCAGCAGCGCGTCGGGATCCTCGGGCAGGTCCAGGGTGGTCAGCACGTCGACCTTGACCGCCTCCCACACCGCTGCGTCCAGCAGCCGGGCCTGCGGGTCGCGGTAGCGGGTGGAGGCTTCGGCGTAGATGTCGCGGTGTTTCAGATGACGGCAGAACAGCTCCAGCAGGCAGAAAATGTAGGCGCCCCGCTCCACCGACCCGTCGGTGCGGGCCGGATGGCCGAACACCAGGTGCTTCCACGGGCCGGTCACCACCTGCGGGTGGATGCGCGGGTTCTTGACGCTCCAGCGCGCCTCGGTGCCCAGTTGCTCGCCCAGCGCGATCATCGCCGCCAGCACCGGGGCACCCCGGGCGTTCGCGCCGAAGGTGATCGTGGCCGTGAGCATCCGGCACAGCCCCACCACGGTGGAGGCCCTCTTGGCCAGTTCGCCCCGCCAGTCGCCCTCAGGTACCGCCTCGGGCGGCGGCAGCATCCCGGTCACGGTGGCCACCGCGGCCCGTACCTGCTCGCGGGCGATCCGCGCCTCGATCGCCTCCCACACCTCCGCGACCCGGACCTGGTCCTCTTCGCCCCACGTCCGGGCCTCCAGCAGCACCTGGGCCACCACCGCCAGCACCGCCGAGGCCTTGGCCAGCCGCGGGTGTTTCTTGATGACCCCCTTGTCGGCCTCGGTCCGGGCCTTGCCTGCCAGTTCGGTCGCCCACAACAACTCCAGCAGCTCCAGGGTGTCGTCGGTGGCGGTGGCCTCCAACTGCGTCACCGTCGCCACCAGCGTGGCCAGCCGCCGGCTGTCGCGGTGCCGCTTGAGCTGGGCCACATCGGCGCCCATCCCGTACCGGGCCAGCTCGGCCAGCCGCCGCGGCGTCACCGTGACATCCAGCTCCACGCGTGACAGGCCCGAGGAGATGATCTCAGCGACCCGGCTGAGCGCCTTGACCATCTGCGGGCCCGAGGCCCGCGCCGGACCGGTCCGCCATTCCTCCAGCTGGGAGATCCGCTTCCCGGCCGGCACCACCAGCAGCGCGTCCAGCTCGCGGCGCTGCTGCTCGCTCAGCGCCGCACACAGCGCCTCCCACAGTCGCCGGGTCGCCGCCTCCCGCTCCCGCGCCACCAGCCGGGTCAGCCGCGAGATTCCCGGCAGCAGCACCTGCTGCTCGCGCAGCCACCGCAGCGCGTCGAAGAAGATCGCTTTGGGCCCGTCCCCAGTGATCCACGCCCGCCGGGCCACGTACGCTGCCAGGTCGGCCTCCACCTCGGTGAAGTCCCTCAGACCCAGCGCCTTTTGGATCGTCCCGGCATGCTCACGATGGGTGGGCTCGCGCCGGGCATACCGCTTGACGCACGAAGGGTCGGCCACCCCGAGCTGCCCGGCCAGGAAGTCGATGACCTCGGTCGGCACCCCCTCCAGCGGATCGCTTAGGAACCGGCCGAGATGCCGCACGGTGGCGAGTTGGACGCTGAACCCGAGGCGATTGTGATCACCCCTCAGCTTCGCCTTCGCCAACAGCCGGCGGTCGGCGTCGTCGAGGTAGAAGAACGACTCAAGATCTGCCTGCGACACCGAGGCGCCGTAGCTGCCATAAGCAGCCGCTTCCTGATCACTGAGGAACTCGACCGGCATGACCCGCACCATAGAACCCAAGCACCACGATCCGAACGGTAAGCGACCATACCGTTACGTAGGGTTCATGTACTCGTTTTATGACTCCAAGGTTGATCTTGTCCGTTACTGAGGACTTCCGGACACGAAGATCACCGTCACCAGGTGTCACCCCACCAGGCGATCCACCCCGAAACCATGATCACAGGCGAGCTGCGCCGGAACGGGAACGTACGCTAACGACCCCGCGTGAGCCCTGTCCGGACCCCACCCTGGCCTGCGGGAAGGCGCTTACCGTACGAAACGGTTCCACTGCAGGTCCACCCCCGCAGCGTAGCGGTTGTAGGTGATTCCGGTCTCGGTGGCGAGTTTGGCCGTGGTGACGGGATGGAAGCCGAGGGCGTCGGCGATGATCGGGGCGGGGCTGTCCTGGACGTGCTGGCGGATGGCGGCTCCGCGGGCGGGGAGGGTTGGGATGCCGAGTTGGCGGATCTGTTCGGCGAGCCACTCGGGCCGTAACGGCTGTCCGGCCCGTCGGCCGGGGAAGAGCCACGTCGAGGCGGGGTTGGTGGCGGTGCGCGTGTTTGGCCGGTTGGCGAGGTAGTCGAGCAGGACGGTGGCGAACGGGCTGGGAACGGGCGAGGACCTCGCCGAGGAGGGCGAGTCGCTGCTGGGAGGTGAGCGGGGCGGCGCGGCGAGCGGTGTGGGGCATGAGCTTCAGGGGTCGCGCCAGCTCGTTGCGCTGAGACCATTGGAGGAAGGCGCGCAAGCTGTTTCGTTCGTGGGCGGGGTGCTCGGTGACCCATGTGTCGAGATGCGCCTGACGGCAGCCGGCCAGGTTGAGGTCCCGGTCGGCGAGCCAGGTCAGGAAGCGGGTGGCGTGGATGATCTGTTGGCCGGCGTGGCTCCGGTTGGAGGGCGTGACGAGCTTGGTCTCGGCGATGCGGCGCAGGCGGGGCAGGATCTCCCAGGTGGCGAACCGGCGGATGATCTGGACGTTGTCGGGATTGGTGATGTCGTCGAGGTGGTGGACGAGCCAGCGCTCCAGCAGGCAGATTTGCTTGTCGATCTTGGGGAGCAGTCCGCATGCCATCAGGAGCTCGCGCAGGTGGGAGGCGGCCTGCCCGTGAGGCAGTTGGTGAAAGGCTTCGTGGGTGAGCTCGATGCTGCCATCTGCCAGGTCGCGGAGCATGTCAGGGCTGTACTTCTCGTAGAGCCAGGTCAGCCCGGTGAGCGGGTTCTTCATGCTGACCAGGGAGTGGAACAACGGCAACAGGGTGGGACGGATCTGGCCGGTGCCGTCGTCGAGTAGCTCGGTCAGCCGATCGGTGAGAGTGCAGCCAGTGCAGAGGCGTCGAGCGTGGAGCTTGCCCTCTTCACCGCAGCGTGAACAGCAGTAGCACGGCTTGAACCCGGCGCAGGTGCTGCAGATCGGCTCACCGTCCTCGGGCCGCAGGCCGGGCAGGAGACGGGGCTGACCGCAGGCCGGGCAGGTGCCGCGCAGCCGCAGCCCCCGGTCGACGCAGGTCCGGCAGACAGGCCCATCGGGCCACCACCCGGCGGGGTAGGACAACCGCTGGCACCGGGTGCAGGTCCGTTTCACGCTCATCCTTCGGGGGCGATCCGGGCTCGTCGGGGCCGCAGATGGGTGGGGGGTGGCGGGGTGGGGACGTCGCCGTCGGCGGTTTTGCGGACTCCGGCGTTTTGTGCCTCGACCGGAACGAGGTCCGTGGGAGTGGTCTGGAAGATGTCACAGAGTGCGGCCAGCAGCTGCAGGGACAGCCGTTCGGGGGTTCCGGTGACGAGCCGGTGGACCTGGGAGGCCGACAGCTTGATTCCGCGTTCGGTGAGCAGCGGGACCAGTTCGGTCGTGGCGAACATGCCGTGGGCGGCCATGATCTCCCGCAGCCGCCAGGAGTAGGTGACCTTGCGCTTCATGACGGGCCGCCCTTCGCGGCGGCGGTGGCCAGCGCCTGCGCCACCGTGGCGTCCAGGGCTCGTCTCAGGGTGCGGGTCCGGAAGTCGGAGGACACGCAGGTGTAGATCGCCGTCGTCGAGGCGTGCTCGTGGCCGACCTGCTCCTGGACGAAGCGGGGATCCCAGCCGTCCTCGATCAGGTGCGTGACGTACGACCTTCGCAGGCTATGGAAGTCTAAGGCGGGATCCAGATCGAGCGCGTCCCGGTAGGCGACGAACCGGGAGTTGAGGCGCTGGCAGCCGACGCGCAGGCCGCGCTCGGACGGCCAGGCCGCCGGATTGCCCTCGATGCCGAAGTGCGGGCGGATCTCGGTGATCCATTCCTCCAGGACCTCGGCCGCCCAGGGCCAGACCGTGAGCACGCTGCGGCGTTTGGGCGGCGAGCCCTTCTTGGCCTTGCCGAAGCGCACCAGGCAGACGCCGTGCTCGCCGAACTCGGGGCCGTGCGGGTTGCGGCTGAAGTCGGCGACGTCGAGCATCCGGGTCTCATTGCGGCGCAGCCCGTAGGCGTAGGCGGTCTTGAACAGGACCGCGTCCCGGAACGCCGGCAGCCAGCCCTTGCGGCCGAACGCGCGGATCCGGGCGACCTGCTCATCGGCGTGATCGAAGAACGCTTCCAGCTCGGGCCGGGTGAACGCCCGTTTGCCCGGGTCGCTCTCGTTGTCATGGACGTGGACGGCGGTGTTCCATTCGTGCACGACCTGGATCGGGTGGCTGGCGAACCTGGCCTCGCACTGCTGAGCCCACTCGTATGCCGGGTCGGTGGCATAGGCGCAGAACGTGCTGATGGCCTGGGAGTAGCCGCGGATCGTCGAGCGCTTCAGATCCCGCAGCGACCGCAGATCACCCAGCCATTCGTCCACCATCGCGGCGGTCCACTGCCAGGGGAAGGCGTTGACGTAGGACGCGAACGCCTTCACCGTGTTCTCCCGGCCCTCCACGGTCGTGCGGGCGAGATTGCGTGCCAGCTGCTGGTTGGCGAACCCTTCCAGCATCGCGGTGAACACCTGCTCCTCGGGCCGCAGCAGCGACACCCCGGACACCAGCGCCAGCCGAGCCGCCCCCGGCACCTGCCCGCTCACCGTGACGCCTCATCGCGCGCCGAGTCGGCGGCAGCACGACAGGATCGCAATTCCGAATCGTCCCGGTCTTTCACGCCCACCAGCTCACTCTCCGTTGATTGCACCTGATGCGAGATATCCGCATCGTCTGCGACCGGGCCGCGAGCGTGCAGGTCAAAGACGCGATCGGCATATCGGCGCCCATCGGCACCCCTGGTCCCGCTACTCTAAGCAATTCACTGGAGCCCCCTGAATGCCCAGCTCGGGCTCCAGGTGGGAGAGCGTCCCACAGTAGAACTGCTAACTGTCGCCAAATCGCATCCAATGCAATAGGCGGCAGTTGTAGCAATGACGCTGGATCCAACGGATACGCCTCTGACCTGCGCTTATGCAGAGGTCTCGGCCTGGTGGGCCAGACCTGAGCCCTGCCTATCAATGCAGGCCAGAGGCATATCTGCTGGATTCTCGGCCGCAGCTACGGGGACCCCATGGGGGGTCGGAACCGACTTGGGCGGTAGCGCAGAGGCCCGCACCGATCAGCCCTCGGCCCGTCGCCGCCACCTGCGCCTGCTGCCCGCCCGACAGCCCACTCACCTTCCGCTCCAGCGGGATGCCCAGCCCGGCGAGCCGGTCGGCAGCGGCGTCGTCCCAGCGGGTGTTCATGCGGCGGCCGAAGGTGAGCATCTCGGCGACGGTGAAGCCGTCGTACAGCGGCTTGTCCTGCGCCACGAACGCCGCCTCGCCGGCCACGCGGACGCTTCCCAGCGCGGGCCGCAGCAGGCCGACGGCAGCGTGCATGAGCGTGGTCTTGCCCGCGCCGTTGGGCCCGACGAGCGCCGCCACGCGTCCCGCGGGGACGGACAGCGAGCAGTCGCGCAACACCCACGTACGGCGATAGCGGACCCCCAGCCCGGTCGCCTCCAGCGCGGGACTCATGCCACGCCTTCCTTCGCGGCGTCAGCCAGGACGACGGTGAACAGCGTCCGCAGGTCCTCCTGATCAAGCCCGGCCGCGAGGGCGTCCCGCACCCACGCCTCCAGACCGCGCCGCAGCCGCGTGTGCTCGGCGAGCGTCGCACCCGCGATGCCCTGCCGGACGAACGTCCCCATCCCCGGCCGCCCCTCGACCAGCCCTTCGCGCTCCAGCTCCCGGTACGCCTTGAGCACGGTGTTGGGGTTGATGGCCAGGCTCTCGACCACCTCGCGGGCGGTCGGCAACTGGTCGCCGGGCCGCAGCGTACCGAGCCGGAGCGCCTGTTTGACCTGGTGAACGAGTTGCAGGTACGTCGAAACCCCCGAGCCGCGGTCCAGGTTGAACTCGATCAACCGAAAACACCCTTTCACTATTTAAGTAGTGAAAGGGTGTTGGATCCGGCCGCTCGTTGTCAACCCGTGGCCGTCAGGCGACGCCATGTTCGGCAGGGCGACGGGTGTGGAGACTGCCGAGCCGACCGGCGCGCGGGTGACACCGAGCAACTAGCCTTCGGTGCCGTCACCGGCCGGCGTGCCGCCGCCGACCGGTTCGAGCACGAAGACCGGGATCTGGCGGTCGGTCTTGCGCTGGTAGTCGGCATAGTCCGGGTATGCGTCCACCGCCCGGCGCCACCAGAGGGCCTTCTCGTCCCCGAACACCTCGCGCGCCCGGTACCCCCGGCTCACCGCGCCGTCCTGAAGCTCGACGACCGGCTCGGCGAGCAGGCTGGCGTACCACTGCGGGTTGGTCGGCGCGCCCCCCTTGGACGCGACAGCCGCGTAGCGCCCCTCGTGCTCGACACGCATCAACGGCGTCTTGCGAACCTTGCCGGTCCTGGCGCCCCGGTAGGTCATCAGCACGGTGGGCAGGCCACTGATCGTGACGCCGTCGGTCGTGCCGGTGCGCACGATCTGCTCGACGTGCTCGCGGACCCACCCCGACGCGCTCGGTTCGTAGTCACCGGTCAACGCCATGCCCTGATCAACGTGCCCGGCCCGTGGCGATTCGGCGACTGGACCAGGCTGGCGGCCGTGTGGATGGCGGGGGCGCCTGGTATCCACGTTGCCGGTCAAGGTGTTGAGGATGCCGGGTAGTTCCGCCACCGTTTCGGCGGGCAGGCCGATCACGGTCTCCTCCGCCAGAGCGCACCACAGCTGCTTGACCTGGTCGGTCAGAGCTTTGCCGCTGTCGGTGAGTTCGACGATGCTGGCGCGCTTGTCGGAGGGGGCGGGTTTGCGGCGGATGTGGCCGGTGGCTTCGAGCTTGCGGGTCATGAGCGTGACGCTGGGCGGCTCGCAGCCGAGCGCCTCGCTGAGCTGGGCCTGGATTCGCGGGCCGGTCCGGGCGAGTTCGAGCAGGAGCGCCTCCTGCCCGGGGTGCAGGCCGAGCGGGGCCAGCAGCGCCGCGGCCCTGGCCCGGTGGCGCAGGCTCAGGAGACGGATGGCCTGGTTGAGGGCGTCAGCTTGCTCGAAGTCCACTGGCTCTCCTTGACAGATTAGTTATGCGCATAACATTATGCGCATAACTAATCTTACATGACATCGAGGGAGCCGACATGACCGCGAAGGTCGCTGTCATCTACTACAGCGCGACAGGCACCGTGCACGCGCTCGCGCAGGCCGTCGCCGAGGGCGCCGCCTCGGCCGGGGCCGGGGTGCGGCTGCGGCGGGTCGCCGAGTTGGCACCCGACAGCGCGATTGACCAGAACCCGCTGTGGCGACAGCACGCCGACGCCGCCTCGTCGATCGCCCAGGCCTCGGTTGAGGACCTGGCGTGGGCCGATGCGTTCGCGTTCGGGACGCCGACCCGGTTCGGCACGCCGGCCGCGCAGCTCAAGCAGTTCATCGACCAGGCCGGCGGGCTGTGGCGGGAAGGGAGACTGGCCGACAAACCGGTGACGGCATTCACCTCGGCGTTCAACCGGCACGGCGGCAGCGAGGCCACGATCTTGTCGCTGGGCAACGTCTTCTACCACTGGGGGGCGCTGATCGTCCCGCCGGGATACACCGATCCGGTCGTGTACGCCGCCGGCGGCAACCCCTACGGCACGTCGCTGGTGACCGGCGCGCAGACCGGAGACGCCCCTGACGCCGCAGCGCTGGAAGCGGCCAGGTACCAGGGACGGCGGCTGGCCCAGATCACGATCCGGCTGCTGGAGGGCGGCCGCGTCACCGATGCCGCTGCGGGTGACGGGAACGCCCGCGGAACCAGGGCCGGAACCACCTCCTCGACCGCCTGAGCAGCGGGTTGGCAAGGAAAGAAGTCATGACAATCACCAGCAACGCAACTCAGCGGGCCAGGCCGCACGCCGGACCCGCCTGGATAGTCCTTTCGCTGGCGTGTGCCTGCCAGTTCATGGTGATCCTGGACGCGTCCATCGTCAACGTCGCCCTGCCCTCGATCCGCCAGGACCTCGGCTTCCCGCCCACCGGCCTGGCCTGGGTGGTGAACGGCTACCTGCTCACCTTCGCCGGCTTCATGCTGCTGGGTGGCCGCGCCGCCGACCTGTTCGGCCAACGCCGGATGCTGGCCGCCGGGCTGTTCTTGTTCTCCGCCTCGAGTCTGCTCGGCGGCCTGGCAACCGCTCCGGAGATCCTGGTGACGGCCCGGGTCGTGCAGGGCGTGGGAGCCGCCATGCTGGCCCCGGCGACGCTGGCCGTGATCAACACCAGCTTCACCGAGAAGCGCGCGCGTGCCCGGGCGTTCGGCGCATGGTCCGCCTCGGGCGGTGTGGGCGGGATGGCCGGCGCGGTCGCGGGCGGTGCCATCACCACCGGCCTGTCGTGGCGATGGGTCTTCCTCATCAACGTGCCGATCGGCGTGGTGCTGATCGTGGTGGCCATGATGTCGCTGGCAGGCACGCGAACCGGCCGGCGGGAATCGCTCGACCTCATGGGCGCGGTCACGGGGACGGCGGGGCTGGCCGCGCTGATCTACGGGGTCATGCAGAGCGCCGATCACGGCTGGACGTCCGTGCCGGTCGTCGGGCCGGCCGTGGCGGGCCTGCTCCTGCTCGTCGTCTTCACCGTGGTGGAGGCGCGTTTCGCCACTCAGCCGATGATGCCCCTGCGGCTGTTCAGGGTCCGGCGGATCGCCGTCGGCAACGTCATGCTGCTGCTGTTCGGAGGGATCGGCAGCGCGATGTGGTATTTCACGTCGCTCTTCCTGCAGAACGTACTCGGCTACAGTGCGCTTCGAGCCGGGCTCGGGCAGACACCCGCGGCGGTGACGTTCGTGGTGATCGCCCGATTGGCCGCCGCCCTGCTGCCACGAACCGGGGTGCGCCCGCTGGTGCTGGCCGGCTGCGGCTGCTTCCTGGCTGGGTTCGGCTGGCTCGCCCAGGCTCACGCCGACAGCGGCTACCTCACCAGTGTGCTCGGGCCTACGCTGCTCATCGCGGTCGGCATCGGGCTGACCTTCCCCACCCTCATGGCCGCGGCGACCGCCGACGTTCCCGAGGGCGACGCGGGGATCATCGGCGGTCTGGCCAACACCGCCAGCCAGGTAGGCGGGTCGCTAGGCCTGGCGGTGCTCGCGACGGCCGCCAGCGCCAGAGCCGCGATGGAGGCCGGCGGGAGTCCCCCAGCCGCCCTCGCCGCCGGCTACGACCTGGTCTTCCTCCTGGCGGCCGGGCTCGGCCTGGCCATCGCGGCGGTCAGCGTGCTGCTGCCGCGGCACCGGCGCGGCTGACCGCCGGCGACGCCGCGCGCTCACCCGCCGCAACGGCGGCCTACCGGGCGCCCGGTCACCGGAGCGCTCGGTCGGCGGTTGCCCGGTCATACGCGGGCCCCCAGCAGGATGTGTGCCACGACGTCGGCGGCCGAGTAGTCGTCGGGCAGACCGTCCAGGAAGGCGGCGTCCTGGCCGAGCGTGAGCAGCGACGGCTCGTCGTAGCGGTCGGTGCGGTGCTGGCCGAGGCCGATGGCGGCCAGCAGCCCATTGCACAGGCACCGCCGCCCTTCCGCCTCCTCGGCCGGCCCGCCCTTGCGGACGTAGAGGTCCACCGGCTCGGCCGGGCAGCGATAACCGATCGCCCCGTCTGGCTTCTCGTACGGCGTGCGCAGGTAGCCCAGGTCGCACAGCCGCGGACGCGCCTGGTACACCTCCTGCTCCGACAACGTCCCGGCCACGTCGGCGACCTTGAACGGGAACCCGGTCGGTGAGGCCCGCAGGTCGTTGCGTACCCGAAGGGAGCCATTCGCGGCCTGCGCGCGCAGGCGCCTGCGCAGGCCGGGGTCGAGCCCGGACTCCCGGCACAGCGCGAACGCCGACCCCACCTGGATCCCCTCCGCGCCCGCCGCCCACGCCCGTTCCAGCCCTCCGGGCGTGCCGTACCCGCCCGCCAGCCAGAATGGCAGCCCAAGAGCGGCGACCTTGGCCGTGTCGACCTCATCGCGGGGGCCGTACACCGGCTCCCCCGCGACATCGAGCACCATCCGCCCCCGAGGTGGCGCGCTGTGCCCGCCCGCCACCGGCGACTCGATCACGAACCCGTCCGGCCTGGTCCGCGGTGAGCGGGCCAGGTACGCGGCCAGCACGTGCGACGACACGATCGCCAGCAGCTTGGGCCGGGCCGGCGGTGTCAGGTCGCGGCCTAGCAGTCCCACCGGATCGATCCCGATGGTGTGCCCATCGCCGCCCGCCACGGTGACCGAGACCTGGGCGTGGCGGTGCTCGGCCAGGTCGTCGAGCAGGCGCGGGAGCTCCGCGGGGATACCGGCGCCCATCAGCACGTAGTCGGCCCCGGCAAGCACCGCGCCGTAGACGGCGGCCGGCGTGGCGAGCTGGATCTTCTCCAGGTAGTTGACCCCGACGGGACCGTTGTGGTCCTCCTTGGCGAGGAAGACCTCGGCGAAGTTGGCGACCACGGCCAGCTCGTCGCGGGCCCGGTTGGGACGCAGCCCCAGCCGGGGCACCGGCCGGTACGGTACTTCCCGGCCGGTCCCGCCGGGCACGAAGTAGCGGCCGAGCACCCGCTCGGCGACCGCGGGCACGGGGAAGCGGGCCAGCGCGCGGCGCAGGTGGCCGCCGGGGTCGCCGCGCTGCAGCCGCCTGGCCAGGGTGGCGTCCAGCGCCGTGCCGGACACCACGCCCAGCTGCCCGGTCTCCGCGACGGCCCTGGCCAACTGCCAGCCCGACACGCCCACTCCCATCCCGCCCTGGATGAGCACGGGTCGTACTCGCTCCACTGCTCCGGGCCAGACCATCAGTTGGCGCCCAGCCACAGGTCAGGGCCGAAGACCTCATAGTGGATGTCGCGGGCCGCCACCCCGGACGTCAGTAGCCGGGCACGTACGTCACGCATGAACGGCACCGGTCCGCACAGATAGGCCACCGCGCCGTCCGGGATGTCGACGCCGTCCAGGTCCATCCGGCCGCCGCGGTCGGGGGCGGCGGCACCGCTCTCGTACCAGAAGACTCGCTCACTGGCGAGCCGCAGCATGTCCTCACGCAGCGCGTGCTCGCCGGGGGAACGGTCGGCGTGCAGCAGCAGGATCCGGCGGCGCGAGCCGGTGGCGGCCAGATGTTCAAGCATCGCCACGATGGGCGTGCAGCCGATGCCCGCGGAGACGAGCACGAGCGGCGTGTCCCCTTCGTCCAGCGTCACGTCGCCGAACGGCGCCGACAGGGTGAGCTCGTCGCCCGGCCTCGCGGTCGCGTGCAGCAGCGTGGAGACCTCCCCGGCGGGATCGCCGTCGACGCGCTTGACCGTGATCCTGCGCAGCATCTCCTCGCCGGCGTTCGACAGCGTGTACTGCCGCAGTTGGTGCACGCCGTCGGGCATCCGGACGCGGACGCTGACGTACTGGCCGGGACGCGCGGGCGGGACCGGCGCGTCGTCGGCCGGTCGGAGCAGGAGGGAGACGACTTCTGGCGTCTCGTCCCGGCGGGCGACGACACGCCACTGCCGCCAGGTGACGCCGTTACGCACGCCGGCCTGGGCGTAGATGCCGGCCTCCATGGCGATCAGCGCGCCGGCCATCAGCCAGTAGACCTCGTCCCAAGCGGCGGCCACTTCAGGGGTGACGGCCTCGCCCAGCACCTCGGCGATCGCGCCGAACAGGTACTTGTGCACGATCACGTACTGGTCGTCGGTGACGCCGACCGCGGTGTGCTTGTGCGCGATTCGTGCCAGCAACTGATCGGGCCGCTCGTCGGGATGGTCGACCAGGAATCCGGCGAACGCGGCGATCGACCCGGCCAGGGCCTGGCGCTGCTCGCCATTGGCCTGGTTGCCGCGGTTGAACAGGCCGTCGAGCAGCTCCGGCCGCTCGCTGAACATCGTCTCGTAGAAGCGCGCGGTGATGGCGTCGAGCGATGCGCCGACGACCGGCAACGTGGCACGGACGATCGTGGCTGACTCCGCGGACAACATGAATCCTCCCGAACAGGGGTGAACCGTGGACCGCGACTGCGGGCCGCGAACCAGGCTACGGACCCGATCAGGCCGTTCATCCGGGCAAATGTCAGGACTTTTAGGGCCGAAAGTCCCGAACAGGACGCAAGATCATTTCTCTTGACTGCGTCGGTAACGTAGGGCGAGCGGAGCGGCTGGGAGCCGCGGAGAACAGCGAGCTTCGGGGAGCAGCCTGCGCCCGTGTCGCCCTACTTCGCGATCGCCTCGCGGACGGACGGGACGATCTCCTGGGCCCAGCGGGCCAGGAAGGTGAGGTCCGGGGCGTCGTGGCCGGCGGAGAAGAGCGTGAAGCCTGACGCGCCGTGCTCCAGCACGGCTCCGGTGAGTTCCTCGACCCACTGGCTGACGGAGCCGCCGAGCCAGCGGCCGTCGCGGTCGCGGGTCGCGGGCAGCGGCCGGTCGGTGATGCGTCCGGGGAAGTTGAAGACCGTGCGGATCTCGCTCGGATCGCGGCCGACGGACGCCGCCGCCTCGTCGATGATCGGCCGGGAGGCCCGGTAGCGTTCGCTGAGCCAGTCGGCCGCGTGGCCGGGGATCCAGCCGTCGGCCACCCGGCCGGTGGCGGCCAGGGATTTCGGGCCGACCGATCCGGTCCACACGGGCGGCGCGGCGACGGGAGCGGGCTCGATCTGGTGGACCTGGTAGTGGTTGCCCTGGTAGGTGACCGGAGGGCCACCGCCCGACAGCAGCTTGACCAGGACGATCGCCTCCTCGAAGGCGTCCACGGCATCGCCGGGCGTCAGCCGCGGCACTCCCATGTCGGTGATGCGATCCCACAGCCCGCCCGCGCCCATGCCGAGCACGATCCGGCCGCCCGACAGCGCCGACAGCGACGTCACTGTCCTGGCGAGCATGGGAGCGGGCCGGGTCGGCAGGTTGGTGACGTTGGCGAAGCCGGCGATGTGCTGCGTACGTCCGAGGATGAAGCCGAGCGCGGCGTAGGCGTCCAGGCGCCCGCCGATGTAGGGATGGTCTGACAAGGTGAAGATGTCAAGCCCGTCCCGGTCGGCCTGCTGGGCCATGCGCAAAAGCTCGGGTATGTCGTCAATGCCGGAATGCGCGCCAAAACCGAAGACGACGTTATGTGCGGACAATGTTCTGCCTTTCCGTAAATGGGGAAAATCACCAGGCGTACGCTTCCAGCGCGGGCTTGGCGCCGTTCGGGCCGGGGAACAGCTCGTCCAGCCTGGCCAGCGTGTCCTCGTCCAGAATGATCGCCGGCGCGCGGAGCGAGCCGTCGAGCTGCTCGACCGTACGTTGCCCGATGATCGGCCCGGTCACACCGTCCTGCGCGAACAACCAGGCCGGCCCGACATCAGCGGGGTCCTCGCCGATGCCGGCGCACATCTTCTCGTACGCCTCGACCATGAGGTGATGCCGCGCTCGCGCGGCTGTCCATCATCGCGCCCAGGACGAGCCGGGACACCGAGAGGCCGCTGCGGCCCAGCCGGATGTAGTCCATGTCAGGCGGCGCCGAACTGCTCGGTGAAGCGGCCGGTGAAGAGGTCGGCCCCCTTGTAGGCCGAGACAGTCTCGGCCGGGACGACGACCGGTCCGTCGGGGGTGGGCAACTGGCCGACACCGCCACGCGGGCCGAGCGGGAGCAGGATCATGGGGTGAGGCAACGGCTGGTAGGTGGTCTCCGGCTGCTCGCCGCGCAGTTGGGCGAGGATGTTCTGGGCCACCACCTCGGCGTGCTGCATCGCGTACCCGGCCATCTTGGCCTCGGCGACGTCGGTGATGTCGCCGATGGCGTAGACGCGCTCATGAACGGCGTCGCGCCCGTGGACGTTGAGGGTTTCGGTGACGGGGACGTGTCCCTGTGGCGTACGAGTCGTCAGCCGGCCGTCGGCGAGGTAGTCGCTGTTGACGCGCACGCCGTGGGCGCGGAACCAGATGTCGGCGGTGATCTCCTGCCCGTCGGTGGTGGTGACGGTGAAGGTCGCCGCCTGGCCGGGATCGGTCGCCGGAGGTGCGGTCAGACCGGCGCCCAGCCGCAGGTGGATGTCCAGGTCATCGAGCTGGCGGTGCAGCTCCTGGCGCATCGCCTGGGGGAAGGCGGCCAGCAGTTGCTCGGCGGGGTCGACGATGGTCACGTCCTTGTGCGGCCAGACTTCCTTGATCTCGCCGGCCAGTTCCAGGCCGACCGGCCCGGCGCCGAGGATCAGCACCCGCTCGGCGCCGGCCAGTTCCTTGTGGGTCCGGCGCAGGTCGTCCAGGACGTCGTCGGTGGAGTCGGCGGCGGGCTTGGCGGGGTAGGCGTAGCTGGAGCCGGTGGCCAGGACCACGTAGCCGGCCTCGACGCGCCGGCCTGAGGCCAGGGTGACGCCGCCGGGGTCCACCGAGACCGCGCGGTCGCGCACCACCGTGCCGCGCCTGAGCCACTGGTCGTAGGGGAAGAACATGTTGCCCGCCCAGTCGGGCTGGGTCAGCGCCCGCAACGAGCCGGCCGAGTTGATGAACGCGTCCCGGGGGTCGATGAGGACGACGTCGGCCTCGGCGTCCAGCGCCTTGGCTACCGCAGAACCACCGTAACCTCCGCCGATGACCACGACTGTACGACTCATGATTCACGCTCCAACACAAAAAGGGCTTGAGTTCGCTTCACGAACCATATTAGTTCGTATAGCGAACTGCAAGTCCTTCTCGAGGTCAGCGCAGGTGATCCGGTTCCATGAAGACGGTGGGAACCTTGTTGTCCGCCACGACGCGGCCGAGCAAGGCGGCGAGCGTGTCGCGCTCCGCTGGGTCGAACCCCGAGGTCAGCTCCTCGACACGGCGACAGGTCTCGGCGTAGAAGTCATCGGCCAGCTTGGCGCCCCGCCTGGTGAGCGCCACCCTCACCGCACGGGAGTCTTGCGGGTCGGGATTGCGTTGGACCAGGCCGTTGCGCTCGCTGCGGTCCACCAGGCCGGTCAGGCTCGACTTGGCCAGGCCGAGCACCGCGCCCAGCTCGCTCATGCCGTACGACTGCGCCATCAAGACGCACAACAACTGGCCCTGCTGCTGGGTGAGGCCGTACTCGCGGGCGGAATCTGCGTACACGGCATTCACCAGGAACGTGGACCGCACCAGTGCGGCCACCGCCCCGATCTGGCCGTCAATATGCTTGCTCACTGGCCCAGCCTAACAAATTCGTGGGACGAACTACCGCTTCCGGGCACGGCCTGATGAGAATCCGCCCGGACAGCAGCGAATCCCTCCCTTGCGTCTGCGCTGCTGGCCGGCGGATTCCGGCATATCCGGCGAGCGCGGCCGGAACCGGAAGGTCAGGCAACTCGCACGCCGCCACGCTGCGGATCGGTCAGGCCGGTGCCGCACTCGAACTCCACACCCTGGCGAACTCGGGAGCGGGCGGATCGGGGTGAGAGCCGGGCGCACCCGTTTCCTTGAGCTGGGACCTACGCCTTGCCGCCGACGACGAACCCGTGCTCGTAGCGGAAGGGCGAAGTAAGAGCGGTGGCGGAGCAGCGCGAAGCCGGCTCGGCCGCGCATCTGGCGCATGATGCGTTCGCGGCGGAAACGAGCCCCGGCTGTCGCAACCGGCGTCGGCGTTGGACTGTCGCTGTTGGGCTGGGACGTCGGGATGACATGGCCTCACTTGCTGACCTGGGGCCTGCAGTTGACTCCCGAGAAAATCTAGGACCTCGCTGGTCCCTCGGTCACTACCAGCCAACTCACCGCGAACCGCATTCGGGGTCAGCCACAGTGGGAGTGATCGTCAACGTCGTATGATTCTCCGAGACGGCAGCCATCGCCGGAGCACAGAGCACCGCCATTCGGGCTCTTCACCATCGTGCCCGTGATCGCAGTCTTCACAGCGCGGCACGCTCGCCGCTGGACCACGATTCCGATCCCGCCGCCTGGCGGCGCTCGTCGCAGTCCTCAACGAGCGGCTGTGGCAGCTGCTCCGGTGTGGTGCGGCACCGCCGACCGAAGAACCCCAAAGCCGTTAGTCGCCCTCCGCATAGACACGATTGGATCAACCATCATGAAGCGCATAACGCAACCCATCTCTGATGAAAGCGATCTGCTGGCCAGGATGGAGCAGAACCTTGCCGAACATGCCTGCCATCTGCACCGGCGCATGACGGGCGCGACCGTTGTGGAGGCCAGCGACCTCCTGGTCGCCGACAGCGGCCTCGACGACGACACCTTCAATATTGTCGCCATGGCCCGCTTCACCCACGACAGCGCCCTGGCACGGATCACCGAGACCATCCGGACCCTGGCCGCTACCGGTCGTGCCTTCTCCTGGTGGGTGGGCCCCGCCTCCACACCGGCAGACCTCAGCGCCCGCCTGTCGACAGGCGGGCTACCCGCCGCCGAACACGAGACGGCCATGTGGGCCGAGCTGACCGACACCCTGCCGCAGCCGCATGCTCCAGGGCTGGACATTCGTCCCGTGTCCACGCCTGAGCAGCTCGCCGACTACGCCCTGGTCCTTGCTGCCAACTGGGACCCGCCTGCCGACACCGTCCGTCGCTTCTTCGCCCAGGCCGCTACGCAGGCGCTGGCTGCCGACTGTCCCGCGCAGTATCTGGTCGGCTACGTGGATGGCCGTCCGGTCTGCTCGGCTGAGGTCTTTCACCACGCGGGAGTCGCCGGGATCTACAACATCAGCACCTTGGCCACGCACCGCCGGCGCGGCTATGGCGGCGCCATCACTCTCGCTGCGCTTCACACGGCCCGAAGCCGTAACCACCGCATCGCCGTCCTGCAGGCATCCGCGGACGGCGAACCTGTCTATCATCGTCTGGGTTTCCGTGCCTGCGGCCAGTTCACCGAGCACGCCATCCCTGGGGGTCTGTCCAGATAACCGCTCTGTCGCAGATTCGAACAGTTGGCGGACGATGTTGGCGCCGACGTTTCCCGGTGCCACCGGTTACCAGAATCACGGTAAGGATCTCCTACCTTTCTTAAGAGGGGGTTCCGCTTTCTTGCAGGCCGGTTGCCGGGTCAGGCCGCCGGGGCTGCGGGGGTGTGTCCGTGCGCCTCCACCGAAAGGTCCTGCCAGTCGGCCCAGGTCGTGAGCCGGTCGGCGTAGACCTGCTGGAGGATCGGGTTGCCCTGGGTACCGAAGAAGATCCGCAGGGGCGGGTTGCCGGAGTCGACGATCTTGAGGAGTGCCCGGCCCGCGGCGGCCGGGTCGCCGACGTCGAGCGTCCTGGAGAACGCGGCGAAGCTCTCGCGCAGACCGTCGTAGAGCGGGTCGGCCTCGGCCTGGACGGCGCCGGCGCTCGCGTCGGTGGCGTAGGAGCCGGGCTCGATCAGGGTCACCCTGATGCCGAAGCCGGCGACCTCTTGGGCGAGGGATTCGCTCAGGCCTTCGAGGGCCCACTTGGAGGCGTGGTATCCGCCGCCGAGCGGCATCGCGGTGAGGCCGCCGACCGAGGAGATCTGGATGATGTGCCCTGCGCCCTGCTCGCGCAGGCGGCGACCAGCTCGTCAAGGCTTGCGGTGTTCCGGGCGGTCGCGGCCACCTTGTCGCCGCGGGACAGGGCGGCTTCGACGAAGTTGCGGCCCAGGCCGCGGGACGAACCGGTGACGAACCAGACCTTGCACATGATGTCGTTCCGTTCTTTATGTGATGGTGGCTACCGGCGAGGGCCGGTCCTGGAACGCGGCCTCGTCCCGGAATGGGTGCACGGCGCCGGCGGGCTGCTGGACGATGACGTTCAGGCGGTCGGCGGCGTCGATGAGCGACACCAGGGCGGCGAGGTGCTCCTCGTCGTAGTGCTTGGTGGCAGTCGCCCGGGCCTCGTCCGTGACACCACCGGCGCCATCAACTTGCTTGTACGGGTCCCTTGCGGTCAGTCCTTGGGCCGGCGGGCCTGGTTCGCCTCGCGGACGACCGCCCAGGCGTCCGCCACCGGGCCCAGGTGCCCGAGCTTGTCGGGGTTGATCACCGCGCGGATCGTCTGGATCTGCCCGTCGAGCATGTCGAGCGCCAAGGTGTTGACGACCTTGCCGTCCCGGTCGCGGAAGATCGCGCCCGGCTGACCGTTCACCTCATGCGGCTCCACGACGCCGCCGATCCGGACGAACGGCGCGACGATCGCGGCCAGCATCCGGGCCACGTTCTCGGCGCCGAAGAGGCCCTTGCCCCAGAGCGGGGCCTTGCCCCCGCTGTCGCCGACCATCTGCACGTCGGCGGCGAGCAGCTTCCGCAGCCCGTCCACGTCCCCTTCGCGGAAGGCGTCGAAGAATCGCTCGGCGAGTTCTTCTCGCTCCCGGCGATCCGCCTCAAACCGAGCGCGTCCCGCGTCCATGTGGCGGCGCGCCCGGACGGCGAGCTGGCGGCACGCCGCCTCCGAGCGCCCCACCGCCGACGCGACCTCGCCGAAGCCGAACCCGAACACCTCCCGCAGCACGAAGACCGCGCGCTCGAGCGGGCTGAGCCGCTCCAGCAGCAGCAGGGCCGCCATCGACACCGAGTCGGCCAGCTCCGCCGACCGCTCCGGGTCCTCATACGGGTCGGCCAGCAGCGGCTCGGGGAACCACTGCCCGGCATACTCCTCCCGCCGGACGCGCGCCGAGCGCAGCACGTCGATCGCGATCCGGGACACCGTGGCCGACAGGAACGCCTTGGCCGAGGCGGGTTGTGTCGGGTAGGCCTCGTAGCGCAGCCAGGCCTCCTGGACCGCGTCCTCGGCCTCGCCCACGCTACCGAGAATCCGGTACGCGATCGAGAACAGCAGCGGCCGCAGGTCCTCGAACTCCTCGGCCCGGGTCACGCCAGCTCCTCCTTGAAGCCCTGACGCCAGGAGGGGTAGCGCAGCTGCCAGCCGAGCTCCCGCTTGGCCTTGGCGTTGGAGAAGCCGCGCCCCTCGGTCATCATCGTCACCGCCGCTCTCCCGGCCAGCGGCCGGGAGAGCCAGGTGGGGATCCGCATCGGCCGTTTGGCTCCCGCGCACGCGGCCAGGTAGGGCAGCCACTCGCTGGCCGGGGCCGGTTCGTCGTCAACGATGTTGAACACGCCCCTCGCCTTGTGCTCCACGGCCAGGACGGTGGCGCCGGCCGCGTCGTCGAGATGCACCCACGAGCTGTAGCCGGCGCCGTTCCCGACGACCGGGTACTGCCGCTTGCGCACCAGCTCGACCTGATCGTCGGTGGCGCCCGGCCCGTAGAACGCGCCGTATCGCAAGACCACGCCGCCGGCTTTGACGACCACGTCCTCAAGGTGGCGGATCGCCTCGGCGCCCTTGCCCGTGCTCGTCGGGTCCAGCGGGTCCTCTTCGGTCTTCACCCATCCACCCTGACGGATGCCGTTCCAGGAGGCGTAGCTCTGCGCGACGACATGGGATACACCGGTCGCTTCGGCGGCGGCCAGCAGGTGGTCCGTCCCCTCGGTGCGCAGCCGGTTGGTGGTGGCGAACCAGCGGTCGAAGTGCTTGATATCGGGCTTGCCGGAGATAGCGGTCATCTGATGGACGATCACGTCCGGCTGGGCCTGGGCCACCGCCTCGCCGACCGACCTCGCGTCCAGCCCGTCCATCACGACCGCCTCGGCGCCCAGCCGCTCCAGCAGGCCCAGCCTGGCCGTGCTCCTCGTCGTCGCCGTCACCTGGTGGCCACGCGCCACCAGCTGCGGCACCAGCCGCCGCCCCAACACCCCGGCCCCGCCGGCCACGAACACCCGCATGACCATCACCTTCTCAACGTAAGTGTCTGTCTCTCCTACCCGAGACGAGACAGCCCGGCCGTTCTGTGACATGGGAGGCAAGACAGTCGGAAACCATCGTTCGCGGCTGTTGGTCGATGCCGCCAGCAGTGAGCTGGCAGGCGGCGTTTGCGGAGAACGTTCCGGACGCGGGCCGGGCTTCAGGGGCTCTGCATCAGATGAAGGATTCCTGTTTCCGATCCAATGCCGCACCGGATCTCCGACCTCAGCCCGGATGTCTTTCGCAGGTGGAGAGCGCCGTCGTCAGCTGCCTTTCCTCCCATGTCACAGAACGGCCGGGCTGTCTCGTCCCGGGAGGAGACGGACTCGGCCCTCGGAGCGTGGAGGAACGTACGTGAGCCCGTTCTCCACCGAGCACCTCCAGCACCGGAAAATCGGACATCACCAGGGAAGGACTGTCGTCATGCGTATCGCAGTCTTCGGAGCCAACGGTCCCACCGGCCGCCTGCTCACCGGCCAGGCACTCGCCGCCGGACATCAGGTCGCCGCGGTCACCCGGCAGCCGGACTCGTTTCCACTGCACCATGATCGGCTCGAGGTAGTCGGTGCCGACGTGCTCGACCCGGTGGCCGTCGACGCCGCCGTGGCGGAGCGGGACGCGGTGCTGTCGGCGCTCGGGGTGCCCGCTGGGAAGGAACCGATCAGCACCTATTCGCGCGGTGTGGCCAATATCGTCGCCGCGATGAAACGGCATCGGGTGCGTCGGCTCGCCGTGGTCAGCTCGAGCGGGGTCGACCCGCACTCGTACTCCGATGGCGGGTTCCTGTTCAACCGAGTATTGCTGCCGTACGTGACGCGGGTGCTGGGCAAGACGCTGTACGACGACATGCGGCGGATGGAAACGCTGGTCCGCGCCAGCGATCTGGACTGGACGATCGTGCGCCCGAGCGGGCTGTACCACTTGCCGTCGGTCACCGGCTACACCCTCGTCGAGGGCCACGCCGACGGCAGGTTCACCGCCCGTGCTGACCTGGCCGCGAGCATGCTGGCCCTGCTGGACGACGACCGCTACCTCCGCACCACTGTCGGCGTCATCACCACCGTCGACAACCCCACCTTGCTCCAGTGGATCCGCCGCGAAGCACTCGCCAAAAGCTGAGCCGAATCGTCCGCATCCCGCCGAGACGCCGGCAGCGAATCTTTCGCTTAACGAATGGTCTGGATTCGTGCGGTCGCGGTCGCCACCGCCACGGGCCTTCCGTCGGGGCCGATGAGCTCACCGGCGAGAAAGCACACGTCCTTGCCGCGCTGCACGATCCGCCCGCGCCCCAGGAGCCGTCCCGGGCGGGCGGGGCGGAGGAACTGAACATGGAGATCGAGAGTCGGCGCGAACTGGTTCTCCGGCAACGTCGCGACCAGCGCCGGCCCCAGGGTGTCGTCGAGCATCGCGGCCAGGAACCCGCCCTGGATCACCCCCACAGGGTTCGCGAAGTTCTCACCCGCCTGGAACGCCACCTCGATGGTCCCCTGCTCCGGATCCACCCCGACCAGTTCCCAGCCGAGAACCACCGCTGCAGGTGGCGGCGGGACCCGCCCCGCCAGCACATCCCAGAACAACCCGCGCCTGTGCGTGTCCATCTCCATGGCCACATTGAACAGGCCGCCACCGACAGCCTCGGGGTCGCTGACGGCGATTGCGGAGTCGAACAACGATGGGCCCGCCAAGGAGGGCGATGCGAAACTCATGATCGGGCACGGGTTCGAAGGGCCTGTTCGTAGCCTTGGATGACCAGTTGCCGCCGGAGGTTCTCCCGCACCTGCTCGAAGGGGGGCGCCTCCGGGCCGGCAGTGCGCGCGTACTGCTCGCGCAGCCGTCGCTCCGACAGGTCCAGCTTGCCCGCGTACAGCTTGCTGAGCGCCGAGTCCAGTTCGGCGGCGCGTACCTGCGCGAAGGTGTACTCATCGTAGGCCGGGACACCGGGGACGGGATGTCCCGACCGCGCGGCTTGGGCGCGGCGCTGGTTCTCGGCTGCCAGCTCCCGCTGGAATCCCTGCTCGCTGACGTCGGTGATCAGTCCGGCGTAGCGTGCCCACACCCGCCGCGCCTTGTCGAGCACGGCCGTCCGCACCGCCTCGTCCCTGAGCCGTTGAGCGGGGGTGACTTCGCCCCGGGGGCGCTCCCAGAAGCCTGGGCCGAGCTCCTGACCGGTGAACTCGGAGATCACGTCGGCTCGGACGGTCTGAGCGGCCCTGATCACCTCGGCCCCTGTCACCGGCTCCCCTTCGAATGTGGTGACGGTGTCTCCCGGCGCGATCCCGAGCACGTCCGCGACGCTCGCGAAGGCGGACCGGCCCGCGCTCGCGCCTCCCTCCGGTTGCCGCCCGACGGTGGTGAGCCCCACGACCAGGGCGGCGAGGGCCAGCACGCCGGCGGCCCAGGCGGCGTTCCGCCACGTGCGGCCCGGCCCTTGGCCGGTGGGAGGTCTGGTCGTGGTGCTCCTCATGGCGTCAGTCCGCGATCTTCGTGTCGAAGACGTGGAAGCCCGCGTCGGCCAGGGGGCTCCCCTGTGGGAAGGTCACCGTGGCGACCGTTTTGGCCGGGTCGAGCGGCACCGCGTATCCGAACACCGAGACGCCTGATTCGCGGGTCTGCCCGGTGGCCGGGCTCTTGTAGTGGGTCATGTTGTGGTACTGCGAGCGGGCCACCACGACACCGCCCGCAGGCGCGGCAGCCTCCCACTGATCGCCGAACTTGACCGTCTTGTCGTCGACCGTCCCGTCGGTGTAGGTGACCTTGAAGACGGCCTCCCGGACCTTGAAGGCGCCCGCGCCCAGGAACACCAGCTTCGAGCCCTGGCCGGCCAGCTTGATCGTCTGCCCGGCGACCTTCACGTTGTCCACCGCCCCGTACGGGCGCGGGTGCCAGACGAAGTCGGCGCCGAGCACATTGACGATCTTGCCCGGCACCAGGCCGGCGGCTTCCAGGCCCTGTCCCGAGTAGCTGCGGCCGCTGGTGCTGAAGCCGCCGGTGTTGGGGTTGAGGTCGGAGCTGACCCCGACGTTGTTGTACGCCTCCTCGATCGACCTGAACACGACAGGCTCGACGCCCAGGCCGTTGTAGGCCCCGCGCGAGACCGTGCCGCCTACCGGGTTGCCGAAGTAGTCGCGGTCGCCGAGCCCGTCCACGACCGCGCCGGTGCCGAGCGCGGGCGAGCCGGTGAGCAGCCGGTAGCCGGCCACCTCGGCGGCCCCATGGGCGGTGCCGGGAGCGGCCAGTCCGGGGTCGGTGGTGAGCAGCGGGCGTCGGAGGCGGGCACGCTCACGCCGCCGTGGTAGACGTTGGAGTCGTAGGCGATCCCGGACGCCGAGGGAAGCGTGCCGGACGGGGCGTAGAAGATGTTGTTGTAGATCTTGGAGTTGCCCGTGGGCACGGCCACGTCGAGTTTCTGTGAGGGGCAGAAGAACGTGTTGTTGTAGAGCCACAGCGGGCTCCTGTTGTCGCCGGCGGCGTTGCCCGCGATGCGGCAGTCGTCCTGGGCGATGTTGAAGCGCAGGATGGCCGTGGCCTGGTAGTTGGGGAACTCCGTGCAGCTCTGGCAGCCGAGGTAGAAGCCGCCGGCGTTGTCGTGGGAGTAGTTGTACTGGTAGACGCACGACCCCTTGATGCCGCCGTCGCAGTCCCAGGCGGTGGAGTCGAAGATGGTGGGCCGCTGCCGGGTTACCTCGTTGTACTGAAATACCGGGTCAACGGAGTTGATCGGCCACATTCCCGCGAAATTTCCGTCAACGTAGGGGTATTTGCCTGCCCCACCCTCGTCGAAGAGGTTGTGCTCCACCAGCGGCCGGTCCGACGCGTGGACCACGATGCCGTCCCCGCCAACCGCCCGGATGGTGTTGCGCGCGATGTACACGTTCTTGTGGTAGTCGGTGCCCTTGCGGCTGATCTTGATGCCGCCCCCGCCGGTGTCGTGGACGTAGTTACCGGTGATCGTGATCCCGTCCAGATACCCGACCTTGCCCTCGGGCAGTGCCTGGATGCTGATGCCTGCCGAGTAGGCGAACCAGGACCCGTTCGTCCCGGTCTTGTTCCCCCAGCCGGCGACGTCGGA
The DNA here is from genome assembly GCF_040300065.1 of Nonomuraea sp. NPDC000554. Lineage (NCBI taxonomy): Bacteria > Bacillati > Actinomycetota > Actinomycetes > Streptosporangiales > Streptosporangiaceae > Nonomuraea > Nonomuraea sp. NPDC000554. The sequence continues at coordinate 150,258 of NZ_JBEPDC010000022.1, forward strand.
GATCTCCAGATCGCGCAGCACCAGCCCGGCCTTGGGCTCGGGGGTGGTGGAGTTGTACTGGATGCCGGTCCGCTTGGCGGTGGTGGCGGCGGGGTTGGTGATGTGCAGCTTCTCGAGGGTCAGGTGGCTGTTGTCGACGAGGTGCACGGCCCACTCGGCGCCGTCGCCCTGGATGATGGGCTTGGGCCCTTCACCGTAGGAGGTGAAGACGATGGGGTGCTCGACCGTACCGGAGCCGACGGGTTCGAGACGGCCGACGCAGACCGTGCCGGCCCGAAACTTGATCTTGTCTTTCTCGCGGAACGTGATCGCGTTGACGGCGGCCAGGGCGTTGAGCGGCGCGTCGGCGGTACGTCCCGAGCCGCCGTCGGCGGCCTGGCAGTCGACGAAGAAGTTCCTGGCGGCGGCGGCCTGGGCCGGGGTGGCGACCAGACCGGCCGCCGCCACGACCAGGGCGGCGACCAGGTGTCGGGATAGGCGCATGTTTCCTCTCGGGGGGTTCAGGCGGAGCGGGACAGCGTGGCGGGCTCGACTTCATGCTCGAACGGCAACCCCCGGGCGTACCTGGACAGTTCGTCGAGCGCGAGATCGGTCATCCTGGACAGCTCGCCCCCGAGCGAGCCGGCGATGTGCGGGGTGACGAGCACGTTGGGCAGGTCATAAAGGGGTGACGTGGCGGGCAGGAACTCGGGCTCGGTGTGGTCGAGCACCGCGTACAGCCGCCCGGCGACCAGCTCGGCGGTGAGCGCGGCCTGGTCGACCAGCGCGCCGCGGGCAGTGTTGATCAGGGTCGCGCCGTCGCGCATGGCGGCGAGCCGGCGCGCGTCGATCATGTGGCGGGTCTCGGGAAGCGCGGGCGCGTGCAGGCTGACCACGTCCGAGCGGGCGACCAGCTCGTCCAGCTCGACCTTGGACGCCCCCAGGTCCTCCCTCAGGTACGGATCGCTGACCAGCACGTCGAAGTCGAACGGCCGCAGGAGCTCGATCACCCTGCGCCCGATCCTGGAGGCGCCGACGACGCCGATGACGCGCTGGTAGTTGCCGAACCCCGGATAGCGGGCGTCCCAGTCGTCCCTGACCCGCCGAACCCGGTAGGCGCGGGCGATGTCGATCACCCGCTTGTTGGCGAACAGGATCGCCGCGAGCGTGAACTCGGCCACCGGCTCGGCGTTGGCGGCGGCGGCCGAGGAGACCGCGATGCCGCGCTGCCAGCAGGCCTCGGTCACGTGGTGCTTGACCGAGCCGGCCGCGTGCACGATGGCGCGCAGCCTGGGCGCCCGTGCCAGCACCTCGGCGGTGACCGGCGGGCAGCCCCAGGAGGTGAACAGCACCTCGGTCTCCGACAGATCGGCGCCGTCGAAGTCGTGGATGACCTGCCGTGCGTCGGCCATCTGGGCCAGGCGGGTCCGCACCTGCCGGGTGACGATACGCTCGGCCACCTCGGCGCTCATGGCGACGACGGTCACCGGTTTCCTCATCTGTTCCCCCGAGAAATCGTTCATTTGACGCTGCCCGCCGTCATCCCGGCCTTCCAGAACCGCTGTAGCGACACGAACGCCACCAGCAGCGGCACGACGGACAGCAGCGACCCCGTGATCACCAGGCTGTGGAACTCGGGGAATGACGTGCCCTGCTTCTCCCAGCTGTACAGGCCGAGGCTGAGCGGGTAGAGCTTCTGGTCGCTCAGCATGACCAGGGGGAGGAAGAAGTTGTTCCAGATGGCGGTGAACTGGAACAGGAAGATGGTCACGTACGCGGGCAGCAACATGGGCAGCGCCACGGACGCGAACGTGCGGATCTCGCCGGCGCCGTCCGACCTGGCCGCCTCCAGAACCTCGCCGGGCACGTACCCGGCCGAGAGCACCCGCGCCAGGTAGACGCCGAACGGGTGGACGAGCACGGGCACGAACACGGCCCAGAACGTGTTCACCACGCCGGCCTCGGAGGCCAGCAGGTAGAGCGGCACCGCTGTGGCCGTGGTGGGCACGAGCACGCCGAGCAGCACGAGGCCGAACAGCTTCTCCTTACCGAACCAGGAGTACTTGTCGAAGGCGTATCCGCACATCACGGTGATGAACGAGCTGACCGCGGCGCCCAGGCCCGCGTAGAGCAGGCTGTTGAGATACCAGCGGAAGAACACCCCACCGCCCTCCTCGGCCACCGCCCTGATGTTCTGCAGCAGGTCGAAGTCGGCGAAGGCGAAGCCAGGAGTGGAGTACAGGTCGGACAGCGATTTGGTCGAGGCGAACAACAGCCAGGTCAGCGGCAGCAGCGTGTAGACGGCCGAGAGGGTCAGCAGCACGTTGACCGTGGCGCGGGACATCCACTTCACCGGCGGTTCCCCCACTTCGTGACGCCGTAGGACAGCACGGCCGCCAGCAGCGCCAGGATGATCGAGGCGGCGCCGGCCTGGCCGTAGTCGTTGTTGCCGAACGCCTCGTTGTAGGCGTACATGTTGGGCGTCCAGGTGCTGACCACGCCGTCGCTGACGCTGTCGAGCACCATCGGCTCGGTGAAGAGCTGCAGCGAGCCGATGATCGTGAACAGCAAAGTCGTGATCACGGCGCCGCGGATCAGCGGGACCTTGACCTGGAGCGCGATGCGCAGCGGGCCCGCGCCGTCCATCCTGGCCGCCTCGATCACCTCGGCGGGGATGGCCTGCAGCGCGGCGAAGTAGATGATCATGTTGTAGCCGATCCACTCCCACAGCGCGATGTTGACCACCGAGCCGAGCACGTGGCCGCCGCCCAGGAAGTCGACCTCGCCGAGCACGTCCACGATGGGGCTGATGCCGGGCAGGTACAGGTAGAGCCAGATCAGTCCGGCGATGACACCGGGCACGATGTGCGGCATGAACAGCGCGACCTGGAAGAGCTTCCCGAACCTGGCCACGCCGGAGTCGAGCAGCAGCGCCAGCGCGAGCGCGCCGCCGATCATCAGCGGGATGTACAGGACGCAGTAGCCGAGGATGACCAGGAAGCCGTCGGTGAAAGCGGTGTCCTGCAGTGTGTCCAGGTAGTTGCCGAGCCCGACGAACACGGTCTCGGCGCCTCCGAAGCCGAGCCCGGACGACTTCTCGCTGAACAGGCTCAGGTAGACCGCGTACGACAGAGGCGCCACGACCACGGCCGCGAACAACGCGAAGAACGGCCCGGTGAACAGCAGGATCGCCCCCCGCCTGCGCCAGGCCGCACCGCTGCCGCGGGCGCCGGCCGGGAGGGTGCCTTCCGCGGAGGAGGAAGGCGGGCTGCCGCTTCCGCGAGGGAGCGGAGAGGTCACAGGTATGCCTTTCGATGAGCGCGGCGGAGGGACTCGTCACCGCGCGTCGTGCTACTGCTGGGCGACGTTGAGCCCGCGGCTCTTGATCTCGTTGACGGTGGCCGTCTGCGCGGTGTCGAGCACGCCCGGGAGGGTGGTCTCGCCGGTGGCGACCTTGCCGAGTGAGTCCTTGAACGTGGTCAGCGTCTGCACCATGCTCGGCCCCCACGTCCAGCCGGGCTGGATCGTCTTGTACGACTCCGAGAACAGCGCGTAGATGTCCTGGCCGCCGTAGAAGGAGGCGTCGAAGCTCTTGGCCGCGACGGGCAGGAGGTCGGCGATGGCCGGGAAGCCGCTGGACGTGCCGGAGGACAGGCGGGCGGTCCACGCCTCCTGCGAGCCGGTCAGCCACTTGATGACCTCGACGGCGGCCTTGGCGTTCTTCGACCCCTTGCTCACGCCGAACGTGGTGCCGCCGAGCATGCCGCTGGCCGGGGTGTCCCAGTACGGGATCGGTGCGATGGCCCACTTGCCGGCCTGGCCCGCGTGATTGGCCTTCATGACGCCCGCGCCCCAGTTGGCGCCGAGGTAACCCCAGAGGGTGTCGTTCTCGAAGGCGGCGTTCCACTCCTGGCTGAAGGACGGCTGGACCTTCACCAGGTCGTCCTTGACCAGGCCCTGCCAGTACCCGGCGACCTTCCTGCTCGGCGCGTCGTTGATCGTCACCTTCCAGGCGTCGCCTTCGGTACCGAACCATTTGCCGCCCGCCTGCCACGACAGCGCCGCCAGCACGCTGGGGTCGTCGGGGAAGAAGGTGGCGATGCGGGCCTTGCCGTTGGCCTTCTTCACCTTCTCGGCGGCGGCCCTGAAGTCGTCCCAGGTCTTCGGGACCTCTATCTTGTTCTTCTCGAAGAGGTCCTTGCGGTAGAAGAACACCTGCGGCGCGGCGTCCATCGGGAGCGCCCACGTCTTGCCGCCCAGTTCGACCAGGCTGACGACACTGGCCGGGTACTTGGACGTGACGTCGGCGACCTCGGGAGAGATGTCCTGGAGCGCGCCCTGGTTCACGAAGTCGGGAAGCTGCGGGTACTCCACCGACATCACGTCCGGGGCGTTGCCGGCCTTGACGGCGTTGGAGAACTTCGCATACCCGCCCGCGTTGCCCGAGGGGATCTCCTCGAACTTGATCTGGACGTCCTTGTGCGACTTGTTGAAGGCGTCCACGACCTCCTGGGTGCCCTTCGCCCAGCCCCAGAACGTCACCTGGACGGGCTTACCCGCCTCGGGCACGGGCTGCGCCGACTCCCCGCTGCCGCACCCGGCCGCGAGCAGTGCCATACCAGCCACCAGCCCGGCAACGCCGGCGCTCTTGCGTCCCATCGATTGCTCCTCATCGCTTCGATCGATAAGGCATCATTCGCTCGCAATCGATCGTTTGTCTAGAGGTAACGGACAAATCGATCAATAACGAAATGGGTGCGCAACACCGCTAGCGCGGCGCGGCGGTGGACTGCCGCGCCCTGAGCTCGGGCAGCAGCGCCACGTGCTGGACGGGAAGTTCCGGCCCCTGCTGGATCCGCTGGACCAGCAGGTCGACGGCGCGGCGCCCGACCGCGACCTTGGGCGGGGCGACGGCCGTCAGCGGCGGGTCGCTGAGTGCCGCCACTTCGTCGTCGTACGCGACGATCGACACCTCTTCCGGCATCCGCACCCCCGCCATCCGGAGATGCTGCACCAGCAGGAGCGTGTCCTCGTCGTTGTGGACCAGCATCGCCGTGACCCCGCCCCTGATCGCCGCGACCACGTCGGCCACCTGCTCGCGAGAGGGGCCGTCCTGCGCGATGTCCAGGCGCACGGGCTCGGCCAGCCCGAGGTCGCGCACGGCGGCCAGGAACCCCGAGCGCACCCTGGGAGCGGTCGGGCTGACCCGGGAGGCCATGGCCAGCCGCCGGTGCCCGAGCTCGGCCAGGTGCCTGACGCCGAGGAAGGCCCCATGGGCGTGGTGCGAGGCCGCCGCGTCCAGGAACGAGGCCGGCCCGCCCAGCTCGGCCCGCCGCTCGACCAGCACTGCGGGCACCTCCAGCCCGGCCAGCCACTCTTCGTGCGAGGCGTCCGGCTGCCTGCTCGGCGTCAGCAGCAACCCCTCGATCCCGCCGTCCACGAGTTGCTTGACCTGCCTGCGGTCCTCCTCGTCGTCGTAGCGCGAAACGCCCAGGACGAGCCTGGCCCCCAGCCGTTCGGCCCGCTCACGGGCACCCTTGATGACCGCCGGGTAGTAGTACGTGGCCGAGGGGACCAGCATGCCGAGGGTCAGCGAGCGCTCCCGCCTGGCCGCGGGCGCGGACTCCACCCTGGTGATCCCACCGTGCACCCGGTTGACCAGGCCCTGCCCGGCCAGGTGCTCGACGTCCCTGCGCAGCGTGACCATCGACACGTTCAGCCTGTCGACCAGCTCGGCCAGGCGTACGGAACCGCGCTCCCGCACCTCGCGCAGGATGAGTTCATGGCGTTGTTCGGCGAACACTGCGGCTCCTTCTGACGCTCGACCCTGAATGATCCTACCGGGCTGCGCTTTCGTTTGTGAACGGATGCGTTCGTTCGATCAGTGATGTTAGAGTCCGCCGAACCCGGAACGTCGCCTTGGAGTGCCGCATGTTCTCGCTTCCGCCAGAGGACCGTACGGTCAGCCCGCACACCGGCTGGACCCGCGCCCACTGGGAGGCGGTGGCCGACCAGTTGCTGGCCGCCGTGGAACCGTACCGCTCGGCGGACGGCGCCTTCGTCACCTTGCCGGGCCGCGAGAGCTCCTCGCGCTGCGACGGCCTGGAGGGTTACGCACGCACGTTCCTGCTCGCGGCCTTCCGCGTGGCCGGGGGCGGTCCCGCCGAGCTCCTGGCACCCTACGAGCGCGGGCTCGTCGCCGGCCCGCACGTGTGGCAGCCGATCAAGGATCGCACCCAGCCCATGGTCGAGGCGGCCTCGATCGCCCTGGCGCTCTGGCTCGTCCGCGACCACCTCTGGGACCGGCTGCCCGCACCTGTGCGGGAGCGGGTCGCCGCCTACCTGGCCGACGCGCTGCACCACGATCCGGTGGACAACAACTGGTGGCTCTTCCCCGCCGTGGTGGGCGGCTTCCTGTCGGCCGCGGCAACGCACGTGGAGGCGGCCGAGGCGGCCGTCGAGCGCGGCCTGTCCCGCATCGAGTCCTGGTATGCGGGCGAGGGCTGGTACGCCGACGGGAACATCCGCTCCTTCGACCACTACAACGGCTGGGCCATGCACCTCTACCCGGTCCTGCTGGGCCACCTGTCGGGCACGACCGGCTCCCGCTATCGTGATCGCCTGCGCCTCTTCCTGCGCGGTTACGCGCTCACCTTCGACGACGCCGGCGGCATGCTGTACCACGGTCGCTCGCTCACCTACCGCTTCGCCTCGGCGTCCTCTCTGTTCGCCGGCGCCCTGGTGGAGGCCACCCCGCTGTCACCCGGCCAGACCCGCCGCATCGCCTCGGGTGTGCTGCGCCACTTCCTCGACCACGGCGCGCTGTCCCCCGAGGGCCTGCTGCCGCTGGGCTGGTACGGCCCTCACGAGCCCTCGTTGCAGCCCTACTCCGGCTCGGCCTCCTCGTACTGGGCCTCGAAGGCGTTCCTCGGCCTCCTGCTCCCGCCCGGCCACCCGGTGTGGACGGCAGTGGAGGAGCCCGGCCCCACGGGCACGGCCGCGCTCCCCGGCCCCAGCCTGGTGGTGCACCATACGGGCGACGTCGCCCGGTTGCTCAATCACGGTAGCCAGCACCATGTCGGCGACCCCCTCTATGACCGCTACGCCTACTCCACCCGCACCGGTCCGACGGCCGCAGTCCCGGACAACCACGTCGGCCTCGTCCGCCCGGACGGCACGGTCACGGAACGCGGCACGATCGCGCCGCGGGGCGCGGGCACGCTGGGGGATCTGGCCTGGGCCGCCTCGGCGAACGATGGAGTGGAGAGCCTGAGCGTGATCAGGGGCCCGGTCGAGGTCCGCGTCCACCGCGTCGAGCCCGGCTCCCCCGTCCGCCAGACCGGCTGGGCCCTCACCGCCGCCACCTGCGAGGGCGTTGAAGGGGCGGTGAGCCTGCGCGCGCCCGACGGCCTGACCTCCGACCTGATCGCCGTACGCGGGTACACGCGCGCCTTCACGGCCGAGGACGCGCAGGGCACGGCGTTCGGCGCCCCGGCCCAGATCCCGGTGCTGGAAGGCGTGGCCGAGGACGGCTGGGCCGTGGCCATCGCCGTCCTCGGCCACGGCGACTGTGCGCTGCCGGTTGTCGAGACCACAGGGGCGACCGCCACCATCACCTGGCCCGACGGCCGCACTGACGCCTTCACCGTCACCGGGCCCGCACGGAGAAGCTTGTCGTGATCCCGCGGGCGGCAGGCTCACAGGCTTCTCCCCCGGCTGGGCGCTCGTCGGCGCCGCCGCTCTGATCATCCATGCCGTCCACGCCGAGCGCGAACAGGATCCCGGTGAGCAGCACGACCCCTGGTACGGCGTCAGCTGGGTCCGGTGTGGTCGGCCGAGCGAGGCGAGTAGCACACCCTCCTTGCCCATGACGAACACGATCCGCCCGATGACGTTGATCGGCGCAGTTTACGCAGGACGTCGGCGTTGAGCGCCTGCGACAACCTCACCCGCCCGTGACGAGGCGCTCCAGAGGCGTGGTGGGCAGCGCGATCCAGCCTTCTGTGCCCGCCGCACCTTCCTGCTCACCCGTCGGCACGGTCACCAGGCCGAGGGCGGACGCGCGTGCGGCGAGGGCGGACACGACAGCATCCGTGGCGTCGTCAGAGGCCCGGCAGAGCGGCTCGTACTCTCCCAGCTCCAGCCACGGCGCCACCTCCAGCATCCGGTCCACAAGCCGTCCCAGCTCGGTGAGGTTGGCCGTGCGCTTGTACCCCCGGTACGGCAACCCCCACCCCTTCAAGCAAGCGGCCGGATACACCTCCACAACCGCCCCACCACCACGCCGATCCACCGGCCGCCCCCGCCGTGCGAGCTCGGCCAGCACAGCGGCACAGCGCATGGTGGCATGCCCGATACGGTCGGCCGACACGCTCAACGGCGTCAGCCCCGTCTGCTCATACACCGCCTGATCGGTGACCCGCAACGCCAGATCGCGCCGCCACGCCCGGCCCGCCACATCCTCCGGCACCTCAACATGCCCGGCGCGATGGGCGGTGATGAAGTCCACGAACTTGTCGGGCCAGCCCAGCGGGCAGTCGATCCCCGCCTTGCCCGCGCCCATCACCGCCTCAACGATCAGCTCATCGTCCGCCCCGACCACCACCCTGACCAGCCGGACACGGCCGCCCGACCAGTCCAGCCACGCCACCGCGGTCCGCACCGCCTCCGCGGCCAGGTCGATGCCAACCGTCAACATCCCCTCACGATAGGGCCGCGTCCCACGATCGGGCGCTCAACACGATCGATCTCACCGAGGATGGATGTATCCAGGCTGGCTGGCCCGGCGCCCTTCACTCGACCGAGTGCGGGGATGGCCTGGTGCCGGTCCAGCCGGACTCCAGCACGTTGCCCCGGTCGCCCTTCTGCGGCACGCCCGAAGGTCAGCACCTTGGCGGTGTCGGGGTCGATGACCAGCCAAGTCAGGTCAGGCGGGGCCGGTTCGAGCCGCGGTGGCCGCCAGTGTGACGTACGGCATGGTGAAGCCGCCCCCGATCTTGTCGATGGCGGACCCGACGCCTTCCAGCACTTCCGCCAGCTTGTCCAGTGGGAGCTGGGTGAGGGCACCGGTGGTGGGCAGATGGTCCAGCCACTCGTCGCGGGTGTAGGACTGCTCCCATGCGAACCGCCACTGCTCTGGTTCGCCGAATCCGCCCGCCTGCCGGATACCGTCGGCGGCATTGGCGAACATCGCCTGGTAGATGTCCAGGGCGGTCCTGGTCGGCTGGGCGCTGTCCGCCGGCCTGAGGTTCAACGGCGAATCGGGCGCCACCCGCCGGTAGACCGCGGCGAAGGCTTCCGTCACCTCAGGTGGGGCATCGAACGCGTGCCCGAACACTGCCAGCCGGCCGCCAGGCCGCAGGACCCGCGCCGCCTTGGCCACGCCCACGACCGGGTCCACCCAGTGCCAGGCCTGCCCGGCGACGACCGCGTCGAACACGCGGCCGGCGGGGTCCCACGCCTCGAAGGTCGCCACCTCGACCTCCACCCCCGTCCGCCGGGCGAACTCGGCCATCCGCGCGTCGGGGTCGACGCCGAGCACCGTGCAGCCGGCCGCCTGGAACTGCCGGGCCTCTATGCCGGTGCCGCAGCCGACATCGAGGACGTCGAGACCGGGGCTGGCGGCGACGATCCGTTCCACCAGCGCGTCGGGATAGCGGGGCCGGGCCCGGTCGTAGCGTTCGGGGTCCACACCGAACGACTCCGCCATCTCTCGCGCTTGATGAGATTGAAGAGGCACGCCTTCGGAAGGACGTGGTTGCTCCTGGGGTATAGTGGGCATGCGCCCACCATAGTGGGCGCATGCCCACTCGGTCAACCGGGTGGGCATGGTCGAGGTAGGGAGGGTCGCGCGGCGCCGACCGGGGGTGCACATCGTGACGCGCGCCAGCAGCTGTTCGACGCTGCCGAGCGCGTCCTGCTCCGGAATGGGCCGAGCGCGCCGACCAGCCGGGCGGTCACCACGGAGGCGGATGTCGACAAAGGCGTCCTGCACCGGCACTTCGACGCCTTCCTCGCCGAGCTCGTGCAAGATCGCATCACCCGGATCGAGGGCCAGGCCACCGCCCTACACGAGTCCGCCGGGACCGGCACCGTCGCCGGCGCGCAGATGGACCTGTTCGATCGCAGTCTCGTCATCTTCCGGGACGAGCTGCGCGCCCGGCTACGCAAGGCCAGACCGGCCCATAGCGTCCCGATCCTGGCGGAAGCCAGCGCACGGCTGTCGACAAGGTCGTGACCACGGTCATCGCCGAACCCCTTGTCCGCGGGATTGCGCTCGATGACCTGCACGTCGATGCTGTGCGAGGCGCCGTGGACGACGACAGAGCAGGTGGGTATTGAAGGTCAGTGTCAGCCACTCTGGCTGGATCAGTGACGCTCTTTCAAGCCTGGGTCTATTCCTCAGCTGAGGCGCATCTTCGACTCGAGTCGGGCGTCGGCTTTCGATGTCGCCGACCGGCTGCCCGGGATCTTCGAGGACCATGACCTCATCCGTCCGGAAGACGACGCGCTTTCAGGAGATGGCCCGCTCGATGCGGCAGAACGGCACTCGTAGCCGTCGGGCTCGTACAGCCTCACAACCGGGATCTGAGCACGTCGACCTCGCAGCCTGGCGAGGACGGGTCGAAGCCGTGCTCGACCAGCCAGCGGACCGCCAGCAGGCTTCGCAGCGACCACCACGCGCGGATCACGTCGAGGTCGACGTCGGTGCCGTAGCCCGCGAGGACGTCGCCAAGGTGCTCCTCGTGCCCGAGCGTCAAGATGGCGAGGTCGAACAGGGCATCGCCCTGGCTCGCCTCGGACCAGTCGATCACGCCGGTGATCTCGTCACCGTCGACGAACACGTGGGCGATCTGCAGGTCGCCGTGCGTGAACACCGGTGTCCACGGCCGAAGCGCAGCCTCGGCAACCTGGCGGTTGCGCGTGACCAGGTCGGCGGGAAGGACGCCGTTCGTGACGAGCCACTCGCATTCGTCGTCGAGGTGCGATGCGATCTCGTCGAGGCTCCGACCGGGCCATGGCGGCAGCGGCGCGTCGTGCAGCATCCGTACGGCGGCACCCGCCGCGGCCCACGCCGCCGACGACGCGGTCGACGGCTCGCCGAGGCGGCCGAGTGCCGTCCCTGGGAGGGCGGCGAGCGCGAGCACGGGCGGCTTCCGCCACAGGATCTCCGGAGTCGGGAGCGGCGCCATGGCCATCGCCTCGACCTCGACGTCGGTGCGCGTCTGATCAGCGTCGATCTTCAAGAACACGTCGCCGACGCGCAGGGTCGCGCGCTCGGAATGGGCGACGACGACCTCGATCTCCTCCACGTCGGCCATTATCGCGGGGAATGACCACCGACGTCACCGGGTTTATCGCGTGCGACTGCGCGGCTGACCGCGTCCCGCTGCCCGGCGGCCTCGTGCCCGGGTGAGGTGTTTCTCACCTGAAGACGCAGGTCACGACCCGATTGCGGATCACCCGGCTTGATCACAAATAGCGAAGCCAGCACCCAGGGCAGCTGGGGTGAACCGGCATCGGATCGCGAGCGCTCAGGACGAGCAGCAGCCGGTCTCCGGGCCGGAGCGGGCTCGGATCCGGGAGCTGGAGCGGGAGAACGCCGAGCTGCGGGAGAAGCTGGCGTTCTTGAAGAAAGTCCCCCTGACCCTTTCGGGACGCCACGCCGGGCGTGAAAATCGGGGCGGGCTGCTCGCCGACGCTGCATGAGGCGGGTTGAGCTCGCAAAAATGGTCTGGTGCCGGGGGCTCGGCCTGAAGGGTCACGCACTGTTGCCTTGGTCGGAATCTTCGGTTCCCGACCGAGGCCCCGCGAGCAGCCGTCCGCTGTCTGGTTGGTAGGCGATCTCGTCGAGGAGCGTGAGCGGCTGTCGTGATGCCGCAACCGGAAGAGATCCCCGAGGAGGGGCACGAGCGCATCGTTGATCGGGTGGCTGCGATCGATGTGGCCAAGGCGTCCGGCAAGGTGTGCACGCGCACCCCGCACCCCGCAGGACGGTGCCCGTCGGGTGACCAAGGTGTGGGAGGTCGTCGCCACGCTGGCCGCGGCGGAGGAACTGGGCGACCACCTGATCGGTGAGCACATCGAGGTGGCGGCGCTGGAGTCGACCGGGGACTACCGGCGGATCTGGTTCTCTGTGCTGGAGGAGCGCGGGCTGCGGGTGCAGCTGGTCCACGCCCGCGATGTCAAGCACGCGCCAGGCCGGCCCAAGACCGACCGGCTGGATGCGGTGTGGCTGGCCAAGCTGACGGAGAAGGGCCTGGCCCGGCCGTCCTTCGTGCCGCCCCGTGAGGTGCGGGTGCTGCGCGATTACACCAGGATGCGGATCGATCTCATCCATGAGCGCACCCGCTCCTGGCAGCGGCTGGAGAAACTGCTGGAGGACGCCCTGATCAAGATCTCCTCGGTGCCCAGCACGCTCCTTGGCGACCCGCGCGATGCTGGAGGCGCTGATCGCTGGGGAAACATGATCCGCGGGTGCCGGCCGAGCTGGCCAGGGGACGCCTGCGGGTGAGCATCAGAGTGGGTTGAGGCGGGCCTTGAGCAGGCAGAACTCATTACCTTCTGGGTCGGCCAGGACATGCCACTGCTCCTGCCCTGTCTGGCCGATGTCGGCCGGGCGCGCACCGAGCTGCAGAAGGCGTTCGAGCTCGGCGTCCTGATCGCGGTCGGTGGCGTTGACGTCGATGTGCAGCCGGGATTTCCCCTTCTCCGGCTCATCCCTGCGACTGAGGATGATCGTCGGCTGCGGACCGCCGAACCCTTCGCGCGGCCCGATCTCCAGTGTGCCGTCGTCCTCGCGATCGAGCACGACGAAGTCCAGGACCTCGCACCAGAACCGCGCCAGCACCTCAGGGTCACGGCAACCGAGCACGAGCTCACTGATACGACATGCCATTGACGAAACCTACTCTCAGCCTGGGAACTGCAGGGGAGGCCACACGCGAACCTCACGGCTCCCAGCAGCGAAACAATCCCGGCGACCGTACCAAACGAGACCGGCACGGGCGAAATGATTTCAGGGCCGCCCTGTCCGGGCGGCCGGGCAAGGCCGTTGACCATGCAGTCGGGAAGCTGACTTTGAGAAATCGCAGATCGTGATCTTCATGGGTGGAGTGGTGCCCGACCACGAAGTCGCCGACCGCGTCGGCGTCCCCACTTCGCCCGGTCCAGGAGGTGCTGCACCCTGTCTGGCGTGGCATGGCCGACGTGGTCGGCGACCGTCCAACAGTTCTTGCGCGGCAGGTCATCCGACAACGGCCCGAGTACCAGCGCGCGGGCGTGGCGGCGGGGTTCGACCCGCGCGAAACGACCCGCCACCCGCTGCATCAACGTCTCGAACGCCTCGCGCCAGCGACCCGCTACGCGGTCTTCCGCGCCCAACGCCTCTTCACACCGCACGATGATCACTGGTGGCTGAAGCCGTCGGCCGATGACAGGCAGCCGGCCTCCTCCAGGTAATCTGCGTCGCGCGCCGGTACGGGGTCTGACGGACCAGAGCGTGTCAAAGGAAGTCATCGGACTCTTCACACCTTGGGGGACAGGTTCCAGTGGCCCAGCGGATCACCTCTCGCAACGCCCGGTTCCAGCAGTGGCAGGCACTGCTCACCAACCGCAGCAAGCGCCAGCGGGCGGGGGAATTCCTGGTGCAGGGCGTGCGTCCCATCTCACTGGCGGTGGAGTACGGCTGGCCGGTGCGTGCACTGATCTTCGATGGGAGCCGGAGTCTGTCGCGGTGGGCTCAGGAACTGCTGCGGACGGTACAGACCGAGCAGATCGCCATGGCTCCGGATCTGCTGGCGGAGCTCGGTGAGAAGAACGAGTCTGCCCCCGAGGTGATCGCCGTGGTGGGCATGCCCGCCGACGACCTCGGCCGGATAGCGGTCGGGGACGACTTCCTCGGCGTGCTGTTCGACCGGCCGGCCAGCCCAGGAAACATCGGGAGCATCATCCGCTCGGCCGACGCCTTCGGCGCGCACGGCCTGATCGTGGCCGGGCACGCCGCCGACGTCTACGACTCCAAGTCGGTTCGCGCCAGCACCGGTTCACTGTTCGCCCTGCCCGCCGTCCGGGTACCGTCGCCCCGCGAGGTGACCGACTGGGTGGCCGTCCAGCGCGCCTCGGGGCGACCGCTCGTGCTGGTCGGGACGGACGAGCACGGCGACTGCGACGTCTTCGACTTCGACTTCACCCAGCCGCTCCTGCTCCTGGTCGGCAACGAGACCAGTGGACTCAGCAACACATGGCGCGAGTTGTGCGACTACACGGTGAGCATCCCGATGACCGGCGCGGCGAGTTCCCTGAACGCGGCCAACGCCTCAACGGCGATCCTTTACGAGGCCGCTCGGCAGCGAATCGCCGCACGGAATCGCAGTCTGCGCAGCACGACTCCGCCCAGCCCAACCGCGGCACCATGCCCAGGCTCATCGCCCAGCCTCCCCTGATGCCGACCGGCCTCCTCGACCTCGACTACTCCCCCGTCGAACGCGCCGTCCGGCTCGGGCGGAGGCGGATTGAGTTCACGACTCCGAGCCCAGTGCGGCGCGCGACGGCGAAGAAGGCACCCTCCGCGATGGAGGGTGATCATCACGGTCAGGCGCGGTGTCGTCGACCAGATCGAGCGTTCACCTCCACCGACCATCTCAGTCGTCGTGGGCGATGAGCATGAGTTGCCGCCACAGCAGCACCACGAACACCGCGGAACCAGCGAAGGCGAACCAGAAGGGCGCTGCGACACCGAGGCGGGTGGCCAGGACACCGCCGATCAACGAGCCGACCACCAGACCGGCGTAGACGCAGACGGTGTTGACGCTGCCCACCCGGCCCTGCAGTTCGCGCGGGACGGCGCGCTGGCGGACGGTGACCGAGGTCGTGCCCCAAATGAACGCGTGCGCGCCGAAGGCTAGGAAAATGCCCCCGGCGACCCACGGCGAATGGGTCAGGGCCAAGCCCAGGTGAGTGAACGTTTCGATGATGAGTCCGATCCGCATCAGGGCGCCGAGGCTCACCCTGCGGGTGATGGCCCCGTACAGGCCGGTGCCGATCAAGCCGCCGATCCCGCCGATGGTGGTCATCAGACCGAAGCCCAGGGCGCCGAGGCCGAGCTGCTCCTGGGTGTAGAGGACGAGAACCGACCAGGCCGCGCCGAACGTGAAGTTGAAGATGAGGATTGTGAGCGCCAGCGTGCGGACCGCCGCGTGCTGGATGGTCCAGCTGAACCCGGCGATCAGTTCCCGTACGGTGTTGGGCATGAGGTCGTCGGCCTGTCGGCCGTGCGGCGGCAACGTGATCCGGGAGACCAGGACGATCCCCGCCACCACCAGGAGCAGCTGGCCCGCGAACGGCCAGGTCAAGCCGAGGCCGAACAGTGCCGCGCCGATCGGCGGCCCGGCAAGCTGATTGAGCGTGATGAACCCCGTGCCCAAGCGGGCGTTGGCGATGACGAGATCGTCCTTGCTGACCATCATGGGAGTCAGCGTGGCCGTCGCGTTGTCGGCGAACACCTCGGCGATGGACCGGAGCGTGAGCGCCACCAGCGCCGTCGCCACGGTCACGGTGCCGGTCACCATGAGCGCGACGAGCGCCGCCAGCACCACGGCCCGCACCGCGTTCGCGACGAGCACGATCCTGCGTCGGTTGTACCGATCCGACAGCACGCCCGCATACAGGCTGAATAGCAGCGGCGGCGCCCAGCCCACCAGGGCCGACAGCGAAATCATGAGCGGATCGCGAGTCAACGTCGCGATCAGCAGCGGGCCCGCCGCGGCCGCGAACCCATCACCGAGATTTGTCAGCCAGCTCGAGGCCAGCAACCACCGGAATCCTGTCCCCAGCCGGGCAGGCAGGACTCGCTCCACTACTGCGATCACGAGCGCAACACCATACGTTTTTGCGAGCATCTACGGCAACGCATTTTTTCGCGTCTACCCGCTATGTGGTGAGGAGGGGCACGGCGACCGCGCTCACTACTGGCGACAACGTGAGCCAGTGGTGGCCGGTTCGGCCTGCGAAGTTCAAGTGTTCGTTCAGAAGTGGCGCTTGCCGTGCGCATCGATGGTCGCGGCCATCGCCACCCGGCTCCTGCTCCGTGGTGACCCGGCTGACCCCGAGCTGGATGATCGACAAGAACCGCAGCTCCTCCACCGCGTTGTCGATCAGGCCCGGATCGGCACGCAGCGCCGCGAGTTGGTCGGGATGCTCCAGCAGCGCGAACGTCCCCAGACCCAGCATGTTCGCCGTGGTCTCATGGCCCGCGTTGAGCAGGACGAGCGCGACATCGCCCAACTGCGCGTCCGTCAGGGGTGGGTCGGCGTCGTTGATGAGCCCGGACAGCAGGTCACGAGCGCTTGCCGGCCACCAGCCGCCGCATGAACGCAGACAGCCCGGCCAGCGCCACGGCCAGCTCCTCCGGGGTCGAGTTCGCGTTCAGAGCTGCCCGACGTACCGCGTTCGTCCCGCGTGGTGAACCTGCCGCTGGACCTGTTGCGCCACGACATGTTCATGACGATGCGCACCGTGCCGGACGAGTCGATCGTCGAGATCGTGGACGGGGTGCGGCTGCCGCTGCTGGGGGCGCCTGGGCCCCGTCCGCGACTGGGCCACCTCGCCTGCGACCTGGTGAGCATCCCCAACCGCCACTACGACCGCGACCGGGTCGTCTCCGGAAGCCAGGTCGGCGAGACAGTCGCGCAGGATGGCGCGTGCGCCCTCGCGTTCGGGCAGTTCCACGGGCGTCAAGCGACGACGGAGTTCCCCCCGATCCTGTGCAACCACTCGTACAGAGCGGCGTAGTCGGTGTCGCCGAGGCCCTGCCTGGGGTCGACACGATGGAGCAGGGAAGGTCCTGAGTGGTGCGCGCATACCCACCTGCGGTCGATGTCGGTGATTTCATCGTCGACCCAGGCGAATGGACGCCCAGCTGCCCAGCCGACGAGAGCGCGGGTTTTCCAGTGCATCCCCTTCCGCTCGTCCTGTTCATCGATGTCGGACGGCTCCGGCCAGGTCACCACCGGCAACTGCGGCAGGCCCAGCAAGGGTGCGATGCACTCGTTGGCATCCTCCATCCACGTCGTGGCCCAGACCAGATCGCACGGCAGCATCATCAAACGGGGCCCGTACGCCGGATTGATCCTGGCCAGAAGTGGATTCGAGCCGCCCCCTCGTAGCTCGCGAGTCGTTTGATAGGTCGGGTGTCCGTCCGGATATCGCCCCGGAGCCGCGCCGAAGGGAATGAGTGGTCCGTCGACATCGAGGAAAAGCAATGGGCGCTGAGTGGGACCGGTCACAGCTGCACGATAGTGGCTCACCCTGACAACCCGACTCGACGAGGAAGCGTGATGTGCATCACTGAGTATCGCTGATTCTGTGGCGGTATTTGTTGTGTCCGAGCCGTCCGAGGCACGGACAGCATGGTGAAGCTCGGACAACATCAAGCCCCCAAAGTCATAATCCAAGCTTTTACTGCTTCAGTTCGCCGAGAAGTGCCAGCGCCTGCTCGGCGAAACCGGCGTGACCGGAGTCGGCCGCGCGTCGAAGCGCGGCGCGGTCGCCTCGCATCTCACCCACCCGGAAGGCAGCCTCGGCGACCAACTCAGGGTCGTCCGTTCCACTCAAGGTGAGGTCATACCATCGAAGGGACTCTTCTTCATCTCCGAGCCAATAACAAAGCTCGCCCAGATGTGCCGCCGCCAGCTCGGCATTCTCATCATCAGATTCGACGACAGGCCCGTACCATCGCAGCGCATCGGGGAGATCGCGGGCGATCTTGGCCAGATAACCAAGCTGCATCGCTGCCCGATGGACCAACGCCGGTTGGCCGCTCGCCGCCGCGCGCAGCCACCATTCCTGGGCCCTTCCCATATCGTCGACGCTCTGCGCACGATTTCCGAGAAACATCATTGCCTCGGCCGCGCCCTTGTCGCCCTCTTCGGCGATTTTGAGAAGCAGGGACCGTGCCCGATGTTCGCGTCCTGCTCGGTGGAGGAGGCGCGCGTGGGCGAAGGCCGCGTACGAGTCCCCGGCGGCAAGCTCCGGGCCGGCCTTCTCGGTCGCCGCCTTCCGTGCCGCCTCTGCAACCACCGGATCGCCGGTCTCGTCCAGAATCCGGGCCAGGGTGACGAGCGCCTGTGCGGCCGGTTCGGTCCCGCCGAGCTCGTCGACGCTCGTCCAGTAGGCCGCGAGGGCCCAGGCCCCGGCCTCGTCCTCGGGTTCGCCAAAGGTCGCGTAGTGATCACCGAGCTCGGCGTATGCAGCTGCCGCCAGCCCCGGGAAGCGGGCACCGGCCGTTTCCGCGATGTACCCCACTTCCTTGGGCAGGTGCATGGCCACCATCGTCCGCATCAGGCGCTCACCGATGGCGGCTGCGACCTCCTCCGGGTAGGCGTTCCCGCTTTCGAGCGCGTGCCGCCACATCGTCGACCCGAGCTCGGCCGTCACACGCAACTCCAGCAGGGCGGCCACTGCGTCGTGGTCGCCCTTGCGGCCATGGACGAACGCCAGGTCGGCGGCGATCAGGGCCATGCGGGTGAGGTCGAGGGCGCCGCCGGGCTCCGTTCCGTCCGCGGTCTCGAAGTCGCCGTCGAGAAGGGCCATAGCGAAGTCGATCACCTCGTCCCCGCCGTCGTACGCGCGCCTCAGCTCGTTCAGCGCCCCGAAGCGGTCACCCTCGCTCATGAGCCGATGCGCGCGCTCCACGGGGGACACCATGCCCGCCCGCTCGCGGGCCTCGCCCATGAACTCGGGCATTCCGAAGGCGTGCACGATCAGGAACGCGGCCCGCGCGTCCGCGTCCCGGCCCTCCCCGGAGAGCCGGACGCAGAGCTCCAAGGCCGCCCTCGCCTCGTGGGCGACACGGTCGTCGAAGTCTAAGGCGTCGAGGTCGATGTCGAGATCGTCAAGGGCCAGGAGCGCCCGCACCGTAGCCTCGGGGTCGTCGACGGCGGTCGCGCGTCGGAACGCGTGAGCCGCCCCTTCCCCGTCGCCCCGGTCCTTGAGGATCAGGCCGCGACGCACCAACTGACCGCCCGCTACCGTCCAGCCCCATGAGGCGAAGCCGGTGCCCATTCCCTGGCCCTCGCGGAGCGGCTCCAGCCAGCGCGCGTCGGTGACGACGACGTCGTAGTCAGCTTGGACGAGTTGGTCCTCGTGCTCCCATCGTTCATGCCACCGGTGGAGGCGCCGATCGAGTTCCGTGTAGTGGGTTTCGTACCAGCCTGCGAGCTCATCGCCAGCGGGGAGGTTCCGCGCAGCGACCCTCTCCACACTCTCAATGAAGCGACCTGCGTTCGCTTCGACCCAGTCCGGGTCGAGGGTGTCTTCAAGCGGGACGAGGCCGTTGAGCGGGCCGCGCCGCCGTCCCGCCTCCCCGTCGGCGGCCTGCCACAGCACGCCGAAGAAGAAGCTCCGCCCCTCAGGAAGGAGATTCCTGTGAGGCTGGGACGGATCGTAGTCGGCCAGGAACACGCGCAGGCGCACGCGCCGCTCGTCCAGCTCCAGTGCGCGGACACCGTGGGTGTAGATGATCATTCAGCCTCGATCGTTGATCATGAGCAGGGTCGGTGGCCATGAACCATAGGGCCGAGCCGTCTTGCTCTCGGGCTTTTTCGAGAATTCGAGCCGCGGCTGTTGAGCTGGGTCAACGCGAAGGAGGGGGCATCTGACGCAGGCTTCTCCGAACTAACGCCTGCGCATCCAATGAGGGCGATTTCTGGGTGTCCACGGTTGGCGGAACGCGCTGTCGGCGGCATGAGTGGGTGCTCAGGGATCGGCCCGCCGCTGCGGCGAAGCAGCCCGAGGTGCTTGTGGTCGACCGACTGCTCGGCCAGCTCCCGCGACGATCCGTCCGGCTCGCCGCCGTGTTGCTCCGACAATGCTGCGAGGCCGCGGCGGTCAGCCGGCCTGCAGGACGAAGAACAGGAAACCCAGGAAGCTCGTGCCAGTGAGCTCGCGGAATACCTCGGGGAACAATTCGCGGGCAGCGGGCACGGGCGGTGGTTCGCTGATGACGCTGATGCGAAAGCCAGCCGCGGTGAAGGCGTCGGTCATCGCGTGCAGCGGCCGGTCCCAGAAGTTCAACCGGGCGGTCTGCCCGCCCATGGTCCATTCTTCGGCCCGGTTGCGGGTCTCGAAATAGTTGGTCTTCTCCCCGGCCAAGCGATGCATAAGGTAGATGGCGAAAGGATGCTCGACCGACACGATGAGTCGGCCGCCAGGCGTCAGCACGCGTCGCAACTCGGCCAGCGTCGGTCCCCAGTCTTCCAGGTAGTGCAGCACCAGGGACGCGATGACATCGTCGAACGCGCCGTCGGGAAAGAGCAGCGGGCCGGCCAAGTCCGCGACCCGCAGGTCCGCGTCGGCGCCCAGCCGCCGTCGGGCCAATTCCAGCATCCCGGCACTCGCGTCGATGCCGGTCACGACGGCACCCCGATCGCGCAGCGCGGCGAACAGGGGGCCCGACCCGCAGCCGGCGTCGAGGATCCGCCGACCGGTCACGTCCCCGGCGAGCTCCAGCATCGCGGGCCGCTCGTAGTACGCGTTCAGGAGGCTGGTCTCGTTCTCGGCCGTGTACCCCTCGGCGATGCTGTCGTAGCCGTTTGTCCGGGCCGGATCAGCGGGAAGTTCGCGGTCTTCTGGAACCGGAGTCATGCGGCTCATCCTGGCACGCCGAGCTTGCCCATGCCCCCGTGATGCGTCCGGATCGGCCCCCGGACCAGAGTCCAGTGATTCCGCAGGAAGCGCCAAGCGGCAATCACTGATCCCCGAAAAGAAGGCGCGTGCGCAGGTGCCGATGGAGACCTTGCGTCGTTCGAAGTTTCTCTGCACCAAGCAAGCCGACACGCCCAGACCAGAGACCAACAGTCCGACACATGTGTTGCCGTGGCGTGCGCTGTTCGGCATACAGGTCCGTGGCGGACACCTGCTCATGCCGGTGAGAACAAGCCGTTGTCATCAGCATGCTGGCATGCTGTCGGTGTGATCGGACGCCTCGAGAAGACCGTGATTGACTGCCCTGATCCGTGCGCTCTCGCGGAGTTCTACTGCCAAGTGCTGGGGATGAGGGTTGATGAACATATCGACGGTTGGGTGGTCATCGGCGCGGAACCCGGCCTCCGGCAGTTGGCCTTTCAGAGGGCTACCCCGTGGGTTCCACCACGCTGGCCCGACCCGGCATATCCTCAGCAAATGCACCTCGACATTCGGGT
Organism: Nonomuraea sp. NPDC000554; assembly: GCF_040300065.1. NCBI lineage: Bacteria > Bacillati > Actinomycetota > Actinomycetes > Streptosporangiales > Streptosporangiaceae > Nonomuraea > Nonomuraea sp. NPDC000554. Next base: position 171,437 of record NZ_JBEPDC010000022.1, read on the forward strand.
GAGTGATCCTGATCAGGCCGAGCAGAAGCTGCTTGCTCTGGGTGCCATCCGTGTCGCAGGTGAACATGAGACGGGCTTTCGGGTCTTCACTGATCCCGTCGGGCACCCATTCTGTATTGTCTTCGGTCGCCATAGTTCAAGCTGAGCTGCTCACCGCTCCTGCCGCAGGACCCGGGCCAGGAAGAGTGCATCCTCTTCTGTGTTCTGCCCACCCGCCCCGGGCCAGTCACCGTGCTGGGCATTGACGAGGTCCGCCGCCGCCGTCCTCGCTGGATGCTGGAGGAGGCCACCGGCACCTGGACGACGGCGGTGGATCGCTGGCATACCGGCTTCGTGGACCTGTCCGGCGACCAGGGCCTGCTCGACCAGGTAGAGGGCCGCACCGTCTCCGCTGTCACCGGCTGGCTCAGCGAACGTGATGCGGCCTGGCGCGCGCAGGTGACCTTCGTCGCGATCGACATGTGCACCATCTTCAAATCCGCCGTACGCGCCGTGTCGCCGCACGCCACGCTGGTGGTCGACCGCTTACACGTCGTGCAACTGGCCAACCAGGCGCTCGCTGAGGTCCGCCGCCGCCTCACCGTGCAGATCCGTGGGCGGCGAGGCCGCAAGGGCAACCGTGAATGGGAGCTGCGCAACCGGCTCACCCGCTCCGCGGCCCGGATACACGCCTCCCAGCTCGATCCGATGGTCGATGACCTGCAAGCCCTGCCCGCACGGCTGGGCCGGCCGATCCTGGCCGCCTGGAACGCCAAGGAAGACCTGCGGTTACGCACTCGCTGCGCCACTACTCGCAGAAGCCGCGGATGCCTCAACCCCACCTAATGTCGAAGATCCCCTTACGGCACTTCATCCCTGTGCGCGATAGTTTCGTCTACGTGACCGAGCTTTCGAGGGTCGCCACTGCCCGACTTCGCGGCCGGGGCTCCATGCTGTTCGCCCTGGTAGGGCCAGCGTTCGCCCTCCTGTATGCGGGCGTCTGCCTCACTGCCATCCGGCTGGCCGAGATCGCGGCCCGCACCTCCTGGGGTGGCCACGTCCCCGGGGACGATGTCGTCGGCCAGACAGCGTCGCACACGTGGACATGGTCATGGCGGTTTGCCCTCGCCGTCGCAGTCACGGGAGCAGTGGTGTCCGGTTCCGGGCTGCTCGCGCTCCGGCGCCGCGTACGTCGCGGTGCCGTCATACTGGCCACCGCTCTTCACGTGCTTTACATCCCGGTACTGCTACTCGTGTGGGAGGGCACGATGGCGATACCGACCAACGACACGACCGGTTTCAGCAAGAGTCTCCCCTGGTGGTACCGTCCGGCGGCGGCCGCCGTCCTTCTGGCGGTCGTGCCGGTACAACTCGCCTTCCTGGTCAGGTTAGCCAGACAGCGCCGGCGAGTCCGAACTCGCTCCTGAGATTGCTCTGCTTCACGGGGCCAACCACGTGATCAAGACCATCGCCTGTGACTCCCACGGTTTCCGTGCCCCCGAATCACAACGGCTCCGCGCTCGCTGCGCCACCATGCGAAAGAGCCGCGAATTCCTCAACCCCGTTTAACTTCGATGAGCCCCTGTCTGCCGTAGGTAAGCAAGAGCGAGGTCGAAGCCCTCGACTTCACCAAGCCATGCCTCGCGCTCGGCGCATGCCCGGCGGGCCAACAGGTCCTTCCTCGATCCCATCAAGCCCGGGGCCGCATTTTCGGGTTTATGGCGAGCATGGGACAGCGCAAACACGAGTGCTCATGCTGGCAAGGGAGTCCATCCGGGCGCACGCAGCCGCCCGGCTCAACCTTTGCACCTTGTCAAGCGGCAGGCCGTGGTCGGGATGCCGCAGAAGTTTGGGTTAGGGCGGAAGGTGAAGTAGTCGACTTTCCAGCCGTCTTTGATGAGGTCTTGGTGGGCGATGGCCTGTCTGGTGAATCCTTCTTCGTCGGTGAGTCGCTTGAGGTAGGCCAGGTCACCCGATGCGCTGAAGAAGATCAGCATGCGTCCGTCGGGTGTCAAGTACCGTCTGGCGTTGCGAAAGAAAGTAGTCATCGCCCGGTAGTTCTCGTCAGTGGTGGCGGCCTCGAAGAGATCGCGCGCGGCGAACCATCGAAACGGCGGGTCGAAGATGATCAGGTCGAAACGGCCGTCGACGCGGCTGAACACGTCACTGTGGCGGGTCGCAGCTACATCCGTGAATGCCTGGTCGCAACCTCAGCAGCCGCGCACCTCACCATCACCGGTGAACCCCTCGAATGGCGGCCTCACGACTCCGGAGAATCTTCGTCACCGACGCCCTGCGCTCCGGACTCCCACCCCACATCGACGCCAAAATCTGCGGCAATGCCCTGCTCGACACCACGATGGGTTATGCCGCGATCTACCCCGAAGACGTGATCACTCACCATCGGGCGTTCATCGCCCAGCGCCGAGCCGAGTGGCTCAGCGAGGAATACCGCGACCTCACCCCAGGCGAATGGGAAGAGTTCCTCGCCCATTTCGAGCTGAGAAAGGTCGCGCTCGGAGTATGCGGCCGCGACTTCGGAACCCCTTGTGCATGAAAACGCCTGCGTCAGATGCCCCCTCCTTCGCGTTGACCCAGCTCAGAAGCCCCGGCTCGAAGAGATCCACGCCAACCTCATCGACCGTCTCGCCGAGGCCAAGGATTAAGGCTGGCTCGGTGAAGTCGCCGCCATCGAGACCACCCTCGCCGCCGCTGACCAGAAGCTCCAGGTCATGCGAGAGGCAGCCGCTCGCACGACCGTCAGCCTCGGCATGCCTGACATCCGCCGGTCCGTCGGTCGCTCGACCGGAAGCAGCACGTGACACGCCGAGAAGAACACCAGCCCAAGAACTGTCGCCACGCGAGTTGCCAACCTGGAGGCCGAGGGACTGCAAATCAGCCTCGCCGGTCACACGACAGAAACTCGCTCAGCGCGACGACCTCGAGGCCCGCGGCTCATCGCCATCCACCTAGGGATGCCGTACTTCGCCCACGTTGTCGGATTGCACCATCGCCGCGGACATCCCGTGACCACGGTTGGCGACAGAGCCGTGATCGCCGAAATGCAGAGAACTCGGGGAGCACTCTTAAGATCACTCAGAACAGCCCCCTACAGGAAGAGCTCACTCATGCGCACCATTTACGTCGTCACCCATCCGGAGGCGACGCACCACGTCGAGAGGGTCGTTGGCGGCTGGCATGATTCGCATCTGACGCCAGCCGGCCTCAGCGCGGCGGCCTCCATTGCCCACGCGCTGCGGGCTCAGATCCCGGACGGCGCCGATGTGGAGCTGTTCTCCTCGGATCTGCAACGCACCCGGCAAACGGCCGAGAAGGTTGCCGAGCTGTTCGGCGTGACACCGATCCTGGACCGCAGACTGCGGGAGAAATCCTACGGAGAGGCGGGGGGAAGGCCACAGGAATGGCTGGACCAGCGATTCATCCCGCCGCCGGCTGCCGGAGAGCGGCTGGAACACGACGAGGGCGTGGAGGGTGCCGAGACCAAGGCGGCGTTGGCACAGCGCATCTACGCGGCCATGGACGAGATCGTGCAACGCCCCTGCGAACACCAGATCATCGTGACCCACGGTGGCTCCCTGACATTCGTCGTGACGTCCTGGATCAAGATGCCGATCAAGGCGGTCGGTCATGCCAGTTTCCGGGTGCCATCCGGCAGCATCACCACGCTGCGCGAAGACGACTACTTCCACAACCGCACGGTCGTGAACCTCGGTGACACCCGCCATCTCGACTCCGCCGAAGGCTGACCTCTACCTGGCCCGCTTCGACGGCCAACGAGGTGACGTGCCACCGCTGAGCAGACTCCGTCCCATGATGCTGCGCCAATCCGCAAGAGCCGGGCCGCCCGCGACACGCCGAGCGGCAGGCCATCAAAGACTCTTACGGTCACGTTCAGTCACCTAACAGGTTCTCGATGACCTTGAACCTCCTTCAAGATCAGTTCGGTTAAGCAGGCGTGTTCATGCTGGCAGGGCGTCCCGTAGGGCCGAGCGCAGCCTCCTAGCTCGCCTTTGCGCTGGTCGAAGTGTTCTTCGAACGACTCGGTCACCGGGCGGCACTCATCGGTCGGTCGGGCCTGGCGGCGGCGGTTGAAGTACGCCTGGTAGTGGCGGACGAGGTCATCGTTGAACACCGCTAACGGCACCGTCGGACATCGGAACTGTCTGAATACCTCGCCATGCGGGGCCCTGTGGCTTTGGGGCCGGTAGTCGTGGTGGTCACATGTTGATCCGCAGGGCGGTGGTGAGGGCTCTGAACTCGGTGATGCCGAGAACTCGCCCGGCCAAGGCGTAGAGGGCGGCTCCGGTCGCGGCTGCGGTGCAGACCGTGATGAGCGAGCCGGTCCAGTCCGTCCCGATCGTGGTGCCGACCGAAGCGCGCGTTCTCGTCGGGGCGCATATCGGCTTGTAGCGGTAGGCGGTCGCCCGGGAGATGCGGTGATCGCGGCCGAGTTTGGGGATGTCGTGCTCGCCTCGGAACCAGCACAGCACCATGACCGCTTGCCGGAACGGGGTCAAGGCCCGGCCGCCTTTCGGGGTACCGCGCGGTCGGCGTTCTTCGTGCAGGAGCCGGGCGAGGTACTGAACGAGTCCGCGAGAGACGTCGAGCGTGGCACGATGAGCAATCACGTGGAGCCTTCCGGCTGATCGGGTTTCTTGTGGTGAGAGCTCTTCTACCGGGGCCTCCACGTCTGTTTCGGCCTTCGGCGACTCCTCCCGAAAGGCCCGGAACGCCGCCAACGGCGCCCAAGAAATCCCCATCGCGCTGTAGGGTCGGGAGCTGGCGCGGTGGCGTCTCCTGGCGGTAGGGCTCGGGGCCTGTCTTCCGCCGGTTTCCCAGTCGGCTGTGCTCTCCCCG